>JAITIH010000184.1 GCA_031279525.1 Deltaproteobacteria bacterium
TCCCTTTAAACCAGCCCTCGTAATGGGTCCCGGCGTAGCCAGGGGAGGCCACCGCGACGATCTTGGCCTTTAGGCCCGGCCGGGCGGCCTCGTATTTTTTAGCCATGGCCGGGGCGTCCTCCCCGATGGTCTCGGCCAGGCAAGTGGTCCCCACCCCCACGACGGCCGGGTCGTAAAGGCGGATCAGGTTGTCTAAGCCCTTAATGAGATTGGCCTCGCCGCCAAAGACGGTTCCTTCCTCGGTTAAGGAGGAAGAGGCTATGTCCACGGGCTCGTTGTAATGGGTGGCCATGTGGCGACGAATGTAAACGCTGCAGCCTTGCGAGCCGTGAAGAAGCGTAAGTCCCCCTTTTAAGCCGTAAAAGGCGGTCACCACGCCTAAGGGAAAGCACATTTTGCAGGGGTTGGCGTTAATATGGGCCAGTTTCTCTTTCATAAAGGTTCCAGGCGCGCCCTTAAGGGGCGCTTTCGCGGGCCAAGAGACTAAAATTGCGTTAGGCTCAAAGGCCAAAAAAAGGGGGCTATCGCCCTTTAGGCCAGTAAGTCGCGTGGAATGGCCCAAGAGTTTTTAGGCGTAACTCTTGGGTTTTTTTGGCTTTGGCCAGCTTAGCCGCCCAAAGCGATGGGTAAGGGTTTTTAGGCCGGTTAAAAAGGATCGCTTAAAGCGGCCTGGCTAAATCGGTCGGTTAAAAAGCCCCCGAGGCCGCCCGAACAACAAGGCCCCAAGACGGGCTATGGTCAGTTAAAAGCCCCCGTGGCCGCCCGAACAACAAGGCCCCAAGACGGGCTATGGTCGGTTAAAAGCCCCCGCGGCCGCCCGCACGTGGCCCCAGACGGGGCTATTGACGGTCAAGTTAATCTCTTTAGCGAAGTTTTCCACCCCCACGAACCCGGCCAAGGGCGACTGGCGCTCGTGGTTGTGGTCGCAGAAGGCCACGCCCAGCTTGTAGGCTAAGGGCCTTTCCTTGACTCCGCCCACCAAGACGTCGGCCCCCTTTTCCCGCATGAAAGCCTCTAGCTCGCTGGGGTTGGCGTCGTCCAAAATGACCGTCCCCGGGTCGACCAGGCTGGCCATGACCTCGTACTCTTCCTTTTGGCCGGTCTGGGTGCCCACTAAGACGGTGGATAAACCTAAGGCTTTAAACTGCCGGATGAGGGAGATGGCCTTAAAGCCCCCGCCCACGAAGATGGCCGCTTTTTTGCCGGCCAGGCCCGGTAGGTAAGGGGCGATGGCCGCGGTGGCCTTTTTCGACTCCCGTTCGATTAAGGCCCCGGCTCTTCGCCTTTCCTCCGGGCCTCCCAAAAGATCCACCGTCTCCTTAAGGGCCCTGGCCGTGTCCTCTAAGCCAAAGAAGCTGGCCTTAATCCAGGGAATCCCAAAGTCCTCTTCCAGGCGCTTAGCGAAATAAGTCATCGAACCGGCGCATTGGACCACGTTTAAGGCGGCCGCGGGGGCCTTTAAAAGATCGGCGCAAGTCGAGTCGCCGGTAAAGGAGGCGACGACGGGCAGGCCTATCTCGCGGAAGTAGTCTTTAACGATCCACATCTCGCCGGCAAGGTTATAGTCGCCTAAAATATTAATTCCCCTAATTTTCCGCTCAGGCTTTTTGGGCCCTAAAAGCTTGGATAGGGCGTCCCCGGCCAGGCGGTAGCCTTGGGCTTTGTGGCCGGCGAACCCTGGGGCCTTTATGACGATGACCCTAAGCCCATAGGCCGCCTCCGCTTCCCGGGCCACGGCCTCCACGTCGTCGCCGATGACCCCGACCACGCAGGTGGCGTAGATAAAAATCGCCGGCGGCTTATAAATCGTCGCTATCTCCTTGATCCCGGCCCTTAGCTTGTCGACTCCCCCGAAAATGACGTCTTTCTCCCTAAGGTCGGTGCAAAAGCTCTGGCGATAGAGTTCCGAGCCGGCCGAGAGCGACCCTCGGATGTCCCAGGTGTAGCTGGCGCAGCCAATGGGCCCATGGACCAGGTGAAAGGCGTCGACGATGGGGTTTAAGACCACCCGGGCCCCGCAGAAGACGCAAGCCCTTTGGCTGACCGCCCCGGCTAAGGAAGCCCTTTCGCATTTAAGATTAGCCCCGCCGGCCTTGTCGATCGAGGTTAAGCGCTCGTCTAAAATGTCCTTCGGCACGAAAAAATCCCCCTCGCGCGCGCATTCGCGCGGCGGCCTGGCGCCTTAAAGGCCCCTCTCGCTTTTTGGCGCGTCTTAAAACGCCCAAAAAAGGCTAACGCCCAAAAAAGGCAACTCTCAAAAAAGGCTAACGCCCCAAAAAAGGCTAAAAAACGCCAAAAAAGCGGGCCTAAAAGGCGGCCATGGCCAAAAAAAATCGTAAAAACTCGCGGGCGGCCCTAAAGGGCCCGTCGCGACTACATGACCACGTCCAGGTCCTCGTCGGCGCAGTCGCGGTCGTAACGGTCCATAAGGGCCCCCAAGGCCAGCTCGGCCAGGCGCCTAGCCCCAGCGTAGCCGATGAGCGGGTGGTGGGCGTGGCCGTAGCGGTCCAAGATGGGAAACCCGGCCCGGACCATGGGGACGTCCTCGGCTTTGGCGATCTGCTTGCCATAGGAGGTCCCGATCAAAAGGTCCACCGGCTCGTTTTTAATCCACTGGTGGAGCTCGAAGAAGTCGGCCCCGGCCTTGACCCTGACCCCGTCTAGGGCGTCGTAGTCGCCCAATAGTCTTTGGACCTCCTTGACGAAGGCCTCCCCCGGGGTCCCGGTGGCCACGTATTTGGGGGACAACCCCAGTTCCAAGGCCATGGAGACCAGGCCGGCCACGGCGTCCGGGTCGCCGAATATGGCGACTTTTTTCTGGTAAAAATACTG
>JAITIH010000189.1 GCA_031279525.1 Deltaproteobacteria bacterium
GACGGTGACCTTTTTGAATAACGCCAATCACCAGCTGACCTTGTACCAAGACAAGAATTTTCAGATATCCCCCGCCGACCAGCAGTTTATCAACGGCATTAGCGAAGTCATTAAGCACCTGGTCGACGAGGCCGAGTCTTTGGCCGCTTTCGCCAAGAACCGTAAGCAAGAGGACCTGGAGCGGTTCGAAGCCTCCCGGAAAGACGCCTGGGCCGGCATTAAAAAGACTTTGGGCGTCAATTAAAGGCCAACAAATCCAAAAAGTTTCTCCCACTCCTCGCGCGGCTTAAAAAGCTCCGCGCGGCATAAAAAGCCCCGCGCGGCTTAAAAGGCCCGCCCCGCTTAAAAAGGCCTCGCCGTTTAAAATGGCTAGGCTAGATATAAGAATGGCCGCCAAACGGCTAAGGCTGGCCTCCGCGGCTAAGCCGCTTAGTTTTGGCCAATTGAGGCGATAGCCTTTAATGACGGCCAGGTTTGCGTCCATTTTCCTGGGCGCATGGCGCTTTTGGCCTTTTTTAAAGCCAAAGTTAAAACCGTTAGAAAAGGCCCTATCCCTAAGACCCTAAGGCGCGCGAGCGCCAGAGCCATTTGGACGGCTTTTTAGGTGAAGAGCATGGAATATTCCTCGCAACCCAAGGGCGTTTGCCCCAAACATATGAGTTTTAAGCTGGACGACGGTAAAATTAGCGACATTAAGTTCGTCGGCGGTTGCCCTGGCAACCTATCCGCCGTGGCTCTCTTGTCCGAAGGCCGCTCGGCTTTGGAGGTGGCTAAGACCCTTAAAGGGGTTAAATGCGGCCAGCGGAAGACTTCCTGTCCAGCCGAGCTTTCCAAAGCCATCATGGCGGCCTTGAAAGACTCGAAAAAAGCGGTCCCGGCGAAAGGTTCCGCTAAATCCCTAAGGGACGCGCCCGCCCCTAAGGCCCCGAAAGCCCCGGCCGCCAAAGTTGGGGCCAAGGTCAGAGCCGCGGCCAAAGAGGCGGCGGCTTAAGGCCAAAAAATTAAGCTTTTAGGCGGTTTTTCGGTCGGATGGCTTTAGTAGGGCCCGTTCCTACGACGATCGTTTTTGAGCGCCTATCGTAAGGATCGCGGCAATGAAAATCGCGTCGACCACCATTGAATCCCCTTTAGGGCCCTTAACCGCGGCTTTTTTGGGCGAAGATCTGACCGGCCTATGGTTCGTGGGGCAGTCGCGTTACCCCGCCGCGGCCCGCGACTGGCCTCACGACCCGGGGTTGCCGGCGGCCCAAGGGTTAAGGGAATGGCTAAAGGCCTACTTCGCGGGGCAAGACCCCGGCCCTTACGAGCGGCTGAAAACCGCCGGCCCGCCTTTTCAGGAGGCGGTCTGGGCGGAGTTAAAGCTGATTCCTTACGGCCAGCTTTCGACCTATGGCCAAATCGCCAAAAACTTAGCCGAAAAGACGGGCTTAAACCCGCGCGCGTCCCAGGCCGTGGGCGGGGCTGTTGGCCGCAATCCCATTTCCATAGTCGTCCCCTGCCATCGGGTCATTGGCTCGCGAGGCGGCCTGACCGGTTACGCCGGCGGCGTGGGCCGCAAAAGGGCCCTTTTGGAGCTGGAGGGCCTAGCCGGCTTCCTTAAATAAGGGTTTTAGGCTTAGGAGCCAATTTTTAAGCCATTCGGCTATGGCCCCATTTCCATTTGAGGGCCAGCGTCCTTCATTCCCTTCGCCCGCCTAGGGCAAAAAGCCAAAGAGGCTCGCGCGTTAAGGCCCCCAAGGCCGGCCGCGGCCTTTGGGGCCCTAGATGAGCCTTAAGGGCCGAGTCGGTTAAAGGCTTTTTGGCGAAGCCTTTTTTGGGGGAGGGAAACTTTAGCCGGTTGGCCTTATGGGCGACGATTTGGCTTGGCCTCCCCTCTGGCCTCGTCTCGCCTTTTAGCTCCCCCATTCGATCGTCTCCTCTTGGCTTTGTCTCCATTTGGCTTCGCCCCCATTTGATATGCTCCGCTTGACTTCGTCTCCCCCCTGGCTTCGCTTTTGGCTTTGGTTTGATCCGCATGGCTTCGCCTCCATTTGGTTTGTTCCGCTTGGCTTCGTCTCCCCTTTGATTTCGTCCCCGCTTGTTTCGCCTCCCGCTTAGCTAGAGCTCCCGCCCGGCTATCGCCCCTCTTCGGCGGGCCAGGTCCCTTTCATGGGCGTTAGGTCTATTTCGCGAGGCTGGCCTCTTTCGTGGGCGTAGGCCTATTTCAATAGTTTGGCCCACAAAGGGCGGCTGGAGCGAAAATAAAAAACGCGAAATAGCCTATGAAAGCGCGAAGCTTATGCGGCGCATCAATTTAGGCAATTTCGCGGGCGAGGCCAAAGCTTAGCTTAGAAGGGAAAATCCTCGGTTAAGACCGCGTCCTCGATTTTGACGCGGACTGGCAAGGCGGCGGTCTGTTGGGTTAGGAGCCCATCGACCAGGATGGCGCTGACGGGCCGGACCGGGCAGGCTTGTTGGCAGGCCCCGCAGCCCACGCAAAGGTTCTCTCGCACGTGGGGCTCCTCGCGCCCCGAGGGGCCTGGGGCCATGCTGACCGCCCCGGTGGGGCAGAGCTCGGCGCAGGCTCCGCAGCTGGTGTCGTTTTTGACGACGACGCACTCGAGTCGGTCGAAGGCCACGAGGCCTAAGCGGGTCTGGCGCTTGGCCTCGACGGTTAAGGGGGTCAGAGCCCCGGTTGGGCAGATTTGGGTGCAAAGGACGCATTCGTATTGGCAGAAGCCTTGGTAGGCGTCCAGGACCGGGTGGCCCCACAGGGCCGGGTGGACGCAGTCGCTGGGGACTAGGGCCTGGTTGGGGCAGACTCGGACGCAGGCGTGGCACGCGCTGCAATGGGCCCCAAAGTGGGCCAGGGACAAGGCCCCCGGTGGCAGGACCGGGACGCAGTCGCCTTGGGGTTGGCCAAAGGTTTTGGCCCGTAAGGTTTCTGGGGCTAGATAGGAGCCGACCGCCAAAGCCCCTAAGGCGACCCGGCCGAAGAAAGAGCGGCGCGAGGCGGCCGGGGCGGCGGGGATGGGCCCCCAGGTCAACGAGCCATTAGGGCAGACGGCCAGGCAGTCCAGGCACATTAGGCAGCGGCCCCGGTCTAAGGCTTTGTTTGTCCCGTCGACGCAAGAGGCGGCGCAGACCCTCTCGCAGGCCCCGCAGCCAAGGCAGTCGTCGCCGATCTTTAAGTGAATGGGCGAGCCAAAGGACAAGGCTTTTAAGACGAGGCCGGTCGGGCAGAGGGCTTCGCAGAAGAAGCGGCCGGCGCAGGCGGCGAGGATGACGGCCCCGAAAAGGATAAGGTTTGGCCCATTGTACAAAAGGCTCTTGGAGGCGAAGACGCTGTACGGCTCCAATAAGCCAAAAAGGGTGGAGGCCCCCAGCCAGAAGGCGACCAGGGTCAAGATGGGCGCGGCGACCCGCTTAAAGGAAAAGGGCTTATAGGCGAAACGCCGGCGGGAAAAGAGCCCGCGAATCCGGCCGACGAGGTCCATTAAGGCCCCCAAAGGGCAGGCGACGCCGCAGAACCAGCGCCCCAAAAGCCAGGTCGAAAAGGCCATGACCGCGATCTGAAGGACGACTAGACCGCTGGCCCCCGAGGCCAAGCGGGCCAGGGCCTGGCCAAACTGGAGCCGGGATAAATTGGCCACCGTCCCTTCCAGTTCCCGGGGCCAGGCGAAGGCGAGGGCCAAAAGGGCGAGCAAAGCGTAAGCTATAAGGCGTCTTGCCCAAACGACGGCCCGTCTTTTATTTTTAGTCAAAGGCTTTAATCCATTCGTAAAAAGGCGGGGCCTTTAGGCGACCAGCCTTTGGACGTTTAACCGCGAGAGGTCGGCGACCCCTAGGCCAATCTCGGCGCCCCTTTCGACGTAGTATGGGGTTTTAATGCCGTTGGTCTCCAGGATTTTAGCGCAGGCCGAGTCGACGGCCACCGGATCCTGGGAGACTAAGAGCATCTGGCTGGCTAGGTAGCGGGAGTCGCCGTGGCCTCGGGGCCCGCCGTTGAGCATGACTCTAGCCGCATCCACGACGTTTAAGGTAGGCTTTTTGTAAAGGAGCAGCTCCGGGATGGTTTCGTCCAGGCCTTGGCGGTGGAGGGGTCGGCGGTCCCAG
>JAITIH010000220.1 GCA_031279525.1 Deltaproteobacteria bacterium
GGGACCCTGGCCCACCCCCATAGCCTTAGGAGCCGGTCGCCCTAGGGCCCGGGGATCCTGGCCCACCCCCAAAGCCTTTGGAGCCGGTCGCCCTAGGGCGAGGGGATCCTGGCCCAACCCCAAAGCCTTTGGAGCTGGTCGCCCTAGGGCCCGGGGACCCTGGCCCAGCCCCAGAGCCTTTGACCCGGGCCATCGTCCTGATTGGCTATATGGGGGCCGGCAAAACCACGGTCGGCCGATTTCTGGCCCAAACCCTCCGCCGGCCCTTAGTCGACCTGGACGAGGCTTTAGAGGCCAGAGAGGGCCTGTCCATTCCGGAGATCTTCGCCCAAAAGGGCGAGGGCTATTTCCGGGACCTTGAGACGCGAATATTACGAGAGTACGCCCACGGCCCCGAGCCCCGGATCCTGGCCGCCGGCGGGGGCGCGGTCGTCCGAGAGGAAAACCGGGCCATCTTAAACCAAACCCAGGCCTATTATTTAAAAGCCCCGCCCGAGGTTCTTTGGGCCAGGCTCCACGGCCCGGAGCGGGCCCACCGCCCCTTGGCCCAGAGCCAGGCCGACTTTTTAGCCCGCTTTGGCCAAAGAAAGCCCCTATACGAGTCCGTCGGTCAGCCGATTTCGGCCCTAGAGGCCCCGATCGGGGTGGCCGAGCGGATCGCCTTGGATTTTCTCGCGGCCGAGGACTTTAGCCTAACCGTGGAGGGCCGCCAGTCCCGGATTCGAACCCTGGCCCTTAAATCGGCGATTTACCCCCGCTTAAGGGCCCTGGCCCAAGGCCACAAAACGTTCGTCCTTTTGGACCGGGCCTTCCTAAACGAGGCGCCCCTCTTTAAGGCCCTTTTGCCCGAGGCCGTCGTTTATTGTCCCAAGGCCAAAGGGGAGGCGGCCAAGACTTTAGCCGAGGCCGAGGCCATCCTAACCCTCATGGCCGAAAACCGCTTAGATCGGAGCGACTGCCTTTTGGCCAAGGGCGGCGGGGCCTTAACCGACCTAGGGGGCTTTTGCGCCGGCCTCTACAAAAGGGGCCTTAACCTGATCCTCTGGCCCACGACCCTTTTGGGGGCGGTGGACGCGGCCATCGGCGGCAAGACGGCGGTTAACCTCTTGGGGGTCAAAAATCAGGTCGGCCTCTTTTACGCGCCCAACGAAACCTGGCTGGAGCCAGGGACCATCGCCAATTGCCCGGCCCCTCTCCTAGCCGAGGGCTTAGTTGAGGCCTTAAAGACCGGCTTGCTCTTCGACCCGGAACTAGCCTGGCTCGTCGAAAATAACCTGGCCTGGCTCTTAAGGGGCGATTTACCCCTGGTCCTGGAAGTGGCCCGACGCTCGGCCCAGGCCAAAGCCCGCCTAGTGGAAAAGGACTTCCGGGAGGAAAAGGGCCTACGAGACGTCTTAAACCTTGGCCACACCTATGGCCACGTCGCCGAGAGCTTTCACGGCCCGGCCCTTAGCCACGGCCGAGCCGTGGCCCTGGGCCTGGCCGTGGCCTTGGAGGTCTCCCTAAGCTATGGCTTCGATCCCCATTTGGCCGCCCGCCTCCAAAAGCTCTGCCTGAGCCTAGCCGGGGAGTTTCCGGATCCGGTCCCGGCAGCGGAAGCCAGGCGGCTTTTGGCCTTCGACAAGAAGATCCGGGCCGGCCGCTTAAAATTCGTCGTCCTAAAGGCCCCGGGCGAGCCGGAAGTCTTAACCGACTTTGAGCCGGAAAGGGCTTTAGCGGCGGCCGAGGCCCTGGCCTTGCGGCTCTCCTAAGGCCCTTTTGGCCTTTTTTGGGCGAAAAGGCCTTTGCCGCGAACGCCCGCCAAAATCCGGCCCTTTTGGCCTTATCCCGCTTTAGGATGGGTTTTTTGGCCAAACGTTAAAAGCCCTCTTACGATCGTTATTCCATTAAGCCGATTCAATTCGGTTTTTCGAAAAAACTTACGCCTTGGCGACTTTCACGCAAAACCCTACCTTTTTCGCGAAACGACGATTTTTTCGTTAAATCGAGCCTTCGGGCTGGCCCGAGGATAGCCCACGAAAATTAACGTTCGCCTCAAGCTCCGAAGCTAAACTCAAACTTAATGGCGCTTTGGAATCGGCCTAACGATTATTTAATGATTTTAAGGAGTTATTTTAGCATTAGGGCTTATAAAAGGCGTTCCCGTCGACTTTTCTTAACGGCGCGTCCGAAAGGCTCTCGCCTTTGGCCGTTTTTAAGGCCTTTTAGAGCTTTCCTCGGAGCGTAAGAGCTTTTAAGGAAAGTTTTAGCTCATCCGGCCAATCGCGATTAAAAATAAAATTTTTCCTCTTTTTGGCAGCTTTTAAACATGTGGAGGGTAAACCTTTGGGCGATTTTTTTGGCCGCTATTTCCGGGTCGCGACTTTCGGCGAGTCCCACGGCCCGGCCATCGGGGCGGTCGTCGAAGGCCTTCCGGCCGGCCTCCGTCTGGATCTGGGCCTAATCCAAAAAGACCTAAACCGCCGCCGGCCCGGCCAGTCCATCTACGCGACCGCCCGGAAAGAACCGGACCAGGCCGAGATCTTAAGCGGACTAACCGCGGCCGGGCTCACCAATGGCTCCGCCTTGGCCATCCTCATTAGAAACCAAGGGGCCCGCCCCGCCGACTACGCTGAGCTAGCCGACAAGTTCCGGCCAGGCCACGCCGACTACTCCTACTACAAAAGGTATGGCCTCCCCCCGCAGCCCGGCGGTGGCCGCTCCAGCGGCCGGGAGACGGCCGGCCGGGTCGCCGCCGGGGCCGTGGCCAGAGCCCTTTTGACGGAAGTCACCCAAGGGGCCCTTTTGGTTCGGGCCGGGGCCGCGGCCATCGGCCCAATCGCGGCCCAATCCCGCGATTTCGACTACGCGGAAACCGACCCTTTGCGCTTTTTGGACCCCAACCTGGCCCCGGCCGCCCAGGATCTGGTGAAAAAGGCCCTCTCCGAGGGCGATTCGGTCGGGTGCGCGGTGGAGGTCTTGGCTCAAGGAATCCCGGCCGGCTGGGGCTCGCCGGTCTTCGACAAGCTAGAGGCCGCCTTAGGCGGGGCCTATCTGTCCATCGGGGCGGTGCGGGCCGTGGAGTTTGGCGAGGGGCTGACCCTAGCCCGGGGCCTGGGCTCCCAGGCCAACGACCCCATTGGTCCCGACGGCCCAACGGAAGACCGTCACGGAGGCGTCTTAGGCGGGATCTCGACCGGCCGGCCGCTCACGGCCCGGCTCTTCGTTAGGCCAACCCCTTCCATTAGAAAAACTCAAAAAACCGTGGGCCTTAACGGCCAGCCCGTGGAGATCTCCGTCGGGGGCCGCCACGACCCTTGCCTGGCTCCCCGCCTAGCCCCGGTGGCCGAGGCCAT
>JAITIH010000294.1 GCA_031279525.1 Deltaproteobacteria bacterium
CTTCTTAGGCTTCTTAGGCTTCTTAGGCTTCTTAGGCTTCTTAGGCTTCTTAGGCTTCTTAGGCTTCTTAGGCTTCTTAGGCTTCTTAGGCTTCTTAGGCTTCTTAGGCTTCTTAGGCCAGGACCGCCTTCGACTCTCGCCGGATTGGCCGCCTGGACAAGGTCGATGGCCCCGCTAAATCGCCATTCTTAGGCCCTCGCCCTGGGCGGCCAGGTTGACACGCCCTGGCCTTGGGCTTTAAGATAATCGTAAATTCGCCCGCTAGCTGGCCCAATAGGCCCAATATTTCCCGCTTTTTAGATAAAACCAAAAAGGCCTATGAAGCCCCTAACCGCCCCCGCCTTAGTCTTCGCCTTAGCCCTCGCCGCGGCCCTAGCCCTTAAGGCGGAAGCCGGGCCCGATCTCTTTGCGGCCGGGAAATCCCCAAAAACCGAGCCTCACCCTAAAAATTCGATCGCCGAGGCGCGCGAAAAAGCCAGCCGCCTCGCCAAATCCCTGGACGTTCAGACCGAGCTGCCCAAAGACCAATCCAAAGTCCCCCCGGCCCCGCCTAAGGAGAGCTTCTTTCTCTCGTTCTTGGTTAAGGTCGTCTTCGTGGCCGTGGTTGGGGGAATAGCCATTGTCGTCAGTAGGGCCGTGGCCCATCACTTAAAAGCCCGAAAAAAGCCGGCCGCGATCGAGGAAAAAGCCCCCGCGCCTTTAGCCAAAAGCCTCGACCGAATTGGGCTACAAAGCCGCGAGCTGGCCCAGGCCGGCTTTTTCGCCGAGGCCATCCATGAGCTGCTCTTAAAGAGCCTTAAGGAATTCCAAAAGGCCCGTGGGCTAACTTTCGCCCCTAGCCTCACCAGCCGGGAAATTTTGCGGGGCCTTAAGCTAGGCCCGCCCGTCGAGCCGGCCTTGGCCTTTTTGGTCGAACTGGTGGAAGTCTCCCGCTTCGGCCATTTCCAGCCCCAGGCGACCGACTACCAGGCCAGTCTTAGACGGTTCGACGAGATCGTCGCGGGCCTTAAGGGCGGGCCCGGGGCGTGAGACGCCAGACGAAAATCGCCCTGGTCGTCGGCCTAGCCCTGTTTGGCTTTATAGTCGCGGGCAAGCTTCTATCCCGCTTAAGCCAGGTCGGCTTCTGTTTCGGGTCCACCATAGGGCCTAGCTCTTATTCCGCCTCGGCCGTGGGCTACGCCCTCCTTTACGAGACCCTGGCCGCCCAGGGCCTGTCTCCCCAAAGGCTTTTGCGCGATGAGCCCTCGCCGCCGCCGGCCAAAAAAAGAGCCTACGTCGCCTTAGACCCCGTCGCTTTCGCGGAGAATAGGCCCCAACTACTCATGGCCAAAAGCCACGACCTTTTGATAGTCCCGCCTAAATACCGCTACGGCCCAATGCCAGACAACCCCAGGTGGATTGGCCAGAGCCAACCCATCGCCCCTAGAAAGGACGGCTTCGCTGAGCGCCTGCCTAACCTTGGGCTAACGGGCGAAATCCTCTTAGTCCCGCCGCCGGCCAAGTGGGAGGCCACTTTAAACGACCTCGCCCCTACCTTAAGCGCCCCGGCCCAGCTCATTAAGTCCAATGGCCTTACGCCCATAATCGCCGCCCCCGAGGGAATCCTCTTAGGCAAAGCCTTAGGGCCCCAGGGCCAGACCTATTGGGTCTTAGCCGACCCCGACGTCTTAAACAACCATGGTTTGCAAAAGGGCGACAACCTGGCCCTAGCTCTCGCCATCTTTAAGGCCGCGACGAATCAGGGCGATGGCGTCGTCTTCGACGAGCCCGCCGTCGGCTCTAACTCTAGCCCCCTTAAGGCCAAAAGCTTAAAAGACCTCGCCTCCGCGAACGGCGCGCTTAGGCGGCTTTCGATTGGCCAGATCGCCCTTTACGCCCACATAGCCCTGGCCGCCCTTTTAGCCGCCCTTACGGCCAGCGGCCGATTTGGCCCGCCTAAGCTGGACGAGAGCCCTTTGGGGTTCGGCCGGGAAAAGCTCATTGAAAATGGGGCCCGGCTTTTGGAACGGGCCAAAAAGCCCAAAACCGTGGCCCTAGGCTACTTTAGCCTAGCCGTCAGATCGGCGGCCAAGGCCGCCCGCCTCCCAAAGGGCCTAACCGAGCGGGAAATCCGCGAACGGCTGGAAAACGCCGTCCCCCGGTTTTCCTTAGCCGCCCTAAAGGCCGAGATCGACCGAGCCAAAGCCCCCACCGCCGCCATTTGCCTTAAATGGGCCCGAGCCATTTACGCCTTTAAAGCGAGAATAGAAAATGGATCTCAAACCAATAGGCGACCTCGCTAAGGACATATTAGGCGAGGTCAACAAAGCCATCGTCGGCCAGGCCCAGAATCTGGAGCTCATGCTGACGAGCCTTTTGTGCGGCGGTCACGTCCTTTTAGAGGGGGCGCCCGGCTCGGGCAAGACCCTCATGGCCCAAGCCTTCGCCTGGTCCCTAAGCTTAGAGTTCGGGCGGATCCAGTTCACCCCGGACCTCATGCCCGGGGACGTCATCGGCACCAACCTGTTCAATTTCCAGACCAATTCGTTCGCCTTGACCAAAGGGCCCATTTTCGCCCAAATCCTTTTGGCCGACGAGATCAACCGAGCCCCGCCCAAGACCCAGGCCGCCCTCCTGCAGGCCATGAGCGAGAGATCGGTCACCATCGACCGCCAAAATTACGACCTAGGCGAGGAGTTCATGGTGGTGGCCACCCAGAACCCCATCGAGCAGCAAGGCACCTATCCCTTGCCCGAGGCCCAGCTGGACCGGTTTCTCTTTAAGCTGGCCGTCGACTACCCGACCGAGGCCGAGGAGCTGGAAATCGTCCAACGCCACGGCCACGGCCAAGCCCGCCGCGAACAAAGCGCCTACGGGATACGGGCCGTGGTCGACCGGGAGCGCCTGGCCCAGGCCCGGGAGGCGGCCACCCAAATCAAGCTCTCCGACGAGCTGGCTCAGTACGCCGTGGCCCTAATCCGGGCTTCCCGAGGCCACCCCTGGATCGAGACCGGAGCCTCCACCCGGGCCGCGGCCTCGCTCGCCATCGCCAGCCGCGCCTACGCGGCCATAAAAGGCCGGGACTTCGTCGCGCCCGACGACGTCAAGGCCCTCTTGGCCCCTTTGGCCCGTCACCGCTTGGTCCTTTCCCCGGCCGCCGACATCGAGGGGATCACGGCCGATCAGGCGGTGGCCGAGCTGATTAACCAGGCGCCGGCCCCCCGCTAAAGGGCCGGCTTTAAGCCATTTTGGCCAAAGATCGCCCCATGACGAGCCGACCGGTCGTAAGGCCCACCCCCTTAACCCTTGGCCTTTTCGCGGGATGCATCCCCTTAACGGCCCTTTTGACCGACGGGGGCCTTTGGCCTTTGGCCCTCTTGGCCCCGACGGCCACCTTGGCCCTGGCCTTGGTCGACCTCCTAAGGGCCCTCCCCGCTAAAGGCCTGGCCGCGAGCCTAACGCTGCCTTCTCTCGTTTACGTGGGCCTTACGGCCGAGGCCACGGTTAAGCTCTCCGCCGCCTGGCCAATGGCGACCAGGGTCTTCGGCCTAATTGAGGCCAAAGGGCCCCTAGCCGCCCAGGCCGGCCTGTCCGCCGAGCTAAGGGAAGGCCAGGGGTCTTTGACCATCCCTTTTCGGGGGGAGCGGCGCGGCCTCATCGAGGTCGAGGCCCTGTGGCTGCGGTGGCGCGGCCCTCTTGGCCTGGTGGAAATTCGCGCGCGCCGGCCTCTTAGGCTGACGACGGCGGTCTCCCAAAACGTCCATGGCCTCCACCGGGACACGATCAAGTTTTTAAACCGAGACGCGGCCCTAGGGTCGCGCCAATCGCCGTTCCGCGGCGAGGGCACGGAATTCGAGTGCTTAACCGAGTTCTCCTTCGGCATGGATCCTCGGACGATCGACTGGAAGCGCTCCGGCCGCCACCACAAGCTATTGGCCCGGGAGTATCGCGAGGAACGCAACAATTTGATCGTCTTCGGTTTCGACACTGGCCGGCTCATGCTGGAGCGGGTGGGCGGGACGACTAAGCTGGACCTATTCGTGGCCGCGGCCTTGCGGTTAGGCTGGGTTTCCTTAAAGCACGGCGACCTGGTGGGCGGCTGCGGCTACGCCCTAACTTTCCAATCCTTCTTAAAGCCCGGCCGAGGCCCTAAGTTTTTCGCCCGCCTGCAAGCTTTCACCGCCGCTTTAGGCTACCAAAAGGAAGAGACCAACCACGCCTTGGCCCTATCCGAGCTCATGGGCCGTCTGCGGCGCCGGGCCTTAATCGTCCTTTTCACTGAGTTCATCGACGACGTCTCCGCCGAGCTCCTTCTAGAGAGCCTCGCCCTTTTGACCAAGCGCCACGCGGTCGTTTTCGTCACCATGGAGGACCCAGCCTTAAGCCGGTTGCGGGCGGCCCGGCCTAAAAGCCTAACCGCCGTGGCCTCGGCCGTTTTGGCCGACGATTTCGCCACAAACCGGGAAATCGTCTTAAACCGGGTCCGGCGCCTAGGGGCCCACTGCCTGGACTCCCCGGCCGGCCAGCTGGCCGGCCGGCTGATCGACCGCTACCTAACCATTAAGCGAAGGGGACTTCTATGACCGACCCGGCCTCAAACGGCCCCGCCGCCGGGGGGCCCGCCCTCGGCGGCCCGCCCAGCGGCGAGGTCAAGCTTAGGAGCGCCAACTTCCGGAAAGCCAGGGAGAAAAGCTGGGCTCGCTTAGACGAGATCGTCTCTCGTTTGGACTCGCGCGGCTTCAAATCCCTCACCGCCCAAGAGGCCATGGAGCTGCCCCTCCTTTACCAGTCGGCCGTCTCCTCCTTGGCCCTGGCCCGCCACCTTTTCCTGGACCAGAGCCTCGTCGACTATCTGGAAAATCTGGCCACGCGCGGGCACTTGGCCGTCTACGGCCCCCGCCAGAGTCTTTGGGCCGTTTTGGGCGACCTTTTTAACCGCGACCTGCCGCGGGCCACGCGAGCCTTGAAGATCCCTTTATTAATCGCCTTTTTGGCCTTTCTCTCCGGGGTGGCCTCGGGGTTTTTCCAGGTCCTGGACCAGCCTTTGGCCTTTTACGACCTAATCCCAGAGGCGATCGCCGGTTTCCGCGGCCCCGAAACCTCAAGCCAAGCCTTAAAGGACGTTATTTTCGCCCCCTTTAGCGGCTTTGAGAAAAGCTTCGTCGACTTCGCCGGCTACCTTTTCCGACACAACTCTTTGGTGGCCTTTTTGGCCTTCGCCTTAGGCTTCGCCTTAGGGGTCCCCACCATCGTCATTCTCTACGACAACGGCGTCGCGATGGGGGCCTTTTTGGCCATCCACTGGGAAAAGGGCCTAACCTTGGATTTTTTGGGTTGGGTCGCCATCCACGGGACGACCGAGCTGGGGGCCATCATCCTGGCCGGGGCGGCCGGCCTGGGCGTGGCCGAGCGGATCCTTTTCCCCGGCGAGAGGACTCGCCGGGAAAACCTGGCCCAAGAGGGCCACGTGGCCGTGGCGGCCATGGTCGGGGCCGTCTTCATGCTTTTGGTCGCCGGCCTTATCGAGGGCGGCCTTAGGCAGCTTATCGCCAACACTTTCCTAAGGCTCTTCGTCGGAATCGGGACCCTTTCCCTCTGGGCCTACTACTTCGCCTTCTTCGGCCGGGAGGAAAAAGAATGAGCCCCTCCCCAGCCAAAGCCCGGCTTACGGGCCGCGCCGGGCGGGAGCGATATCTCTTGAGACGCGTAACCTGCCCCGAGGGCCTGGACCTAACGGTCACGCTGGCGACCTTAAACCACCGCTTCTCGGCCTTTGTCCTGGACTCGCTCATCGGCTTCATTGCCGTCGCCACCCTTATCGCCCTCTTCGTCAAAGTAAGCGGCGGGCCCAGCGTCCGCTCCGTCAACGTCGTCGTGGCCTTTATATGGTACTTTTACCTTAACTTTTATTTCCTCTATTTCGAGCTGGCCTGGCGCGGCCGGACCCCGGGCAAGCGGCTCGTGGGGATTAGAGTCATCAACCGCCGCGGCGGAGAGCTCGCCCCCGGCATGGTCGTGGCCCGCAACCTAACCCGCCAGGCGGAGATTTTCCTGCCAATAGCCTTGTTGGTCGGCGATAATCACTCGGCGGGGCCCATTTTGCAAATTGGGATTTTTGTCTTCGTCGCGGTCATGATCCTTATGCCCGTCCTTTCAAGCGACAACCTCCGCCTAGGCGACCTTTTGGGCGGAACCTTGACGATCGTGGCCCCTAAGGCCGTCTTGTTAAAGGACATGGCCGAGAAAGCCGCCCAAGGCTCTGAGGCTAAATTCGCCTTCACCCAGGCCCAGTTAGGCCTCTATGGGGACTTGGAGCTAAAGACCCTGGAAAAAGCCCTGCGCCTGGCCGGGCCCAAGGCCAGCCCCGCTTTAACCAACATCGCCGCGGCCATCGCCAAAAAAATCAAGTACGACCACCCAATTTCCCCGGCCGAGACCGTCCAGTTCTTGGAAGATTTCTACGCCGCCGAAAGGCGGGTCTTGGAAATGGGCAAGCTTTTTGGCCGCCACAAGGAAAGCCAGAACTCGCCCGCCCGCCAGTTCGGACAGGCCACAACGCCTGGCCCTAAGCCTCCCAGGAACCCGGGAAACTTAGGGCCCTAAACCCTAAATACGACTACGCCTGGCCAAACCCTTACGGTTGGCTCCAGGAATTTGACCTATTGGTTTATTGGCCGCCTTTTCTTCGCTCCCTATTGATCCCCAAAAGCTCGATATTTTCTCTAATTTATTCCCTAGTTAAGCTTAAATACATTATTAACCAAAATTAAGTTCTTTTAGGGCGGTGGTTTTTGCCCCTTCCGGTATGCTAAGATTATTCGTCAAGAATTAAGCCGCCCATTCGCCGGCCCCGAT
>JAITIH010000298.1 GCA_031279525.1 Deltaproteobacteria bacterium
GGCCGTCTTGGCCTCGGTGACGAAAATCACGGCGTTGGCCATGGCCCCTGGGGTTAGGCCTCGGTTTGACAGCACGATTACGTTAATGGTGCCCGGCTCCACCCAGGCTCCCTCGTCGCTGCCGGCCCGCAAGGCGTTGCCCTCGATCCCGGCGGTGACCAAAGCGGTCACGGTCAGGTCTTTGTGAGTTTTAGTCGCGACGACCAGGTTATTAAGGTCCGCCCCGGTGCCCATGATGGAGGCTTGGCCTTTCGAAAGGCCTAAGGCCTTATAGACTTGCTCCATGGAGCCGTCGTAGCCGGCCAGATGGTGGATGGGCCAGGTCGGGGCCGGCGAGTAAGAGTTGCCCACGGCCAAAACGCCGCCCAAGGCCCCGTCGTTGGTGGACAATACCGCTAAGGGCCTTTTAAAGCGGATAACCAAGGTCCGATGCACGAAATCCAAAATCCGGCTGTCGACCACCGCGGCCTCGGCCACGTAAGGGATTTTTAGCTTTATAGGCTTTGAGGAGATGGGTCCCTGGGGCCGGGCCAGGTTTTCGATTTTGGCGAACTCGGCGGGATATAGGGTTCCGGCCAGCCAAGCCGCGAAATAATCCTGGTAATTGGCGGCCTGGTCGACCAAGCCGTCCGGGAAAGGGTAAATCTCCTTATTTTTGACGGCCAAGGCGGACTTCCAAGGGCCGCCTTTAAATAAGGCCGTTAGCTCCGCCTGGTCCTTGGCCCTTATGGCCACCGCCTGGGGCTTAAGCTTTTTCCACAAGGCCAAGGTCAGGGCCGTGGACTCCCCTGGCCCTAGATCCGGAGGGCTTAGGCCGCCGGCCTTTTGGACGATGGCCGTTAAAACCGAGCCCTGGCCGGCCACCGCGAGCTCCTGGCCGCGCCGCTCGACGAAAACGACGGTTTTCAACTTCTCAGGAGGAATTTTCGCGATCTTTATGGCCAGTATCTCGCCCAACTCAGGATCCGGGGTCATCGGGCCGGCTAAGGCGACCGAGGCTAGGGACGAGACGAAAAGGACGAAAAAAACGGCTAACGGCCTAGGCTTCATGGCCTTGCCCCTTACGAGCGGCGGGCGGGCCTTAAAGCCCCTCGCCGCGGGATCTAACGCCAACGCGCCAAAAGGGCGACGAAGGCGACGCGCCTGGGCCGCGACCTCGCGCGGCCCTAACGATAATAAATAGGAAACGAGCGAAGGCCCCCTCGCCCCCTGGCCTTAAGGCCAGGGCCTTTGCGGATTTTTTAGCGCTGGCTCGCCAGGAAATGCCTTGCCCGCTGCGACTTAGCCCTAAGGCCTTTACGCGGACGCTTAGCCCTAAGCCAAGGTGGCCCCAAAGGCCACGGTGTACTGCGGCGCCTCCAAGACTTTGACCTCGGCCATCAGCTCGTCGGCCAGGGCGTTGGCCAGGGCCGGGTTCCGAGCCGGCCCGCCGTCCAGCCAGATGGCCTCGTTCAGGTCGGCCGAGCTCAGCATAGCCGCCACTCGGCGAGCCACCGAGCCATGGAGGGCTTTGATGATGTCGCCATTTTTGATCCCGCGGGCCATTAGGGAGACCATTTCGCTTTCGGCGAAGACAACGCAAGTGCTGTTTAAGGTCACGTCTAAGGTGGCTTCCTGGCTTAGCCGCGGGAAGTCTTCCAAAGGGGCGTCCAAAAGACGGGCCACCAGCTCAAAAAAACGGCCCGTGCCGGCGGCGCATTTGTCGTTCATCTTAAAGTCCGCCACCCGGCCCTTGTCGTCTAGCCGGATGACTTTGACGTCCTGGCCGCCGATATTGACGACCCGCCGAGCCTGGCCCTGGCTTAAGCGAAAGGCCCCGGCCGCGTTGGCCGTGATCTCGTCGACCCTAGCCTCGGCGAGGCCGCAGAGGCCCTTGCCGTAGCCCGTGGCCGCGACCCGCCCCACCGCGCCCTCGTCTAAGCCCAGTTCCGAAAGTCCCTGGCGCAGAAGGCCCTGGGCCAGCTTTTCCTGGCCCGGGGCCGTGGCCGTCTGGCCGCGCCAAAGGGCCTTTTCTCCGTCGCTTAAAACCAGCTTAATGACGGTGCTGCCCAAATCCACCCCAACTTTGACTTTCAACCTTAATCCCCTTTCAAACTCTGCCCGAAGGCCTCTAAGCGAGTCAAAAGGTTCTGTCGGTCCTCGACGGCGTAATCGGTCTCCAGCCGCAAAAACCTAAGCCCCTGGCTTTTTAAGGCCGGCTCTATGGTGACGCTTTCTAGGTCGTAGGGGTGGCAGCCCTTTAAGACCGCGAAAACCACGCCTAAGGCGCCAGTCTCGCTTTTTTGGCCTAAAATGTTGTTGACCCGCCTTTCGTTGTCCCCAAAGGTGGGGCACAGGCAGCCCTGGTGGTAGCGGCCGGCCAGGGAAGCCAAAAGGCCATACTCCGACTCGTCCTCAAGGACCTGGCCCGGCGGGAAGACTCTCTCCGACGAACAAAGGTCGTCGGCCACGACCATGAGACCGGCCTCCTCCATTAAGATAGGCAGCTTAAAGTTTGGGAAAAACATGGGCGACCCGGCCAGAAAGACTTTGGGGCCCGCGGCCGAAGCCAGGCCTGGCTCGGCCGCCAAAGCCAGGGCCAAAGCCTCGGCCCGCTCGGCCCAGCGGTCCTCGCGGTCGAGAAAATAAGTCCCCATAACGGTCTGAAACCAAACCGAGGCGAGCTTACCGTCTAGCCGGGCCCTTTTTAAGGCCACCGCCGCGGCCCAGGCCCGGTTAAAGGCGGCTATCGAGCGCAGGAGATCTTTGCGGGTAACCTTCCCGCCCTTTAAGCCTTCCAGATGTTTTTTGAGCTTAAAGACTTCCTCCAGCCACCTTTTCTGGCTGTCCGGCTCCCCTTTTAAGCGCGGCAATTCCAGGTATTTCAAGTTAAGGGGCGAAGGGGCGACCATCTTCCGCATTTCCCCGAATTTGGCCACCCAATCGCAAGTGGCGGGAACGACCCACGGGCCGTCTAAAGAGGAGGGGTCAATCTCCAGCCGGGCCAAAATCCCTTTGACGACTGGGCAGGTCAGGGCCGGCCAGCCGACGGCCGAAAAAGAGGCCTCGGCCAAGGAGCCGCTGGCGATCTTGACCGGCTGAAAGCCGGCCGCCGCGATCAGCTCCAAGGGGGCCTGGTTGCACAGGAGCCGGACCGCGACCCGGCCGGTCCGGGCCTCGATCTCCTTAACTTTGGCCTGACCGGCCAACCGCAAAAAATACTCAACCTCCGGCCGGTAGTCGTCCCGACTCCTTAGCCAGTTTAGGGTCTCCGCGGCTTCTTGGCCGGCCTTTTCCGCGACTTTTTTCAGCAACCGGCCGTGGCGCCCCTCGATCTCGCTCACGGCTTGACCTTATAGGCCTTCATAGACCAGCGGGAAGAGGCGAAGAGCCTTTGGCCAAAAAAATTAAAGCTTAAAGCCCCGCTGGAAGGGCAGGCTTCCACGCACCTTAAGCAGTCCACGCACTCAATGGTCTGGGCCTG
>JAITIH010000316.1 GCA_031279525.1 Deltaproteobacteria bacterium
CAAGCCCCCGTAGGGGGTGACCACGGGCACGCCCTTTTTAGTCAGCTCTTGACCCAGAGCCTCCACAAAGATGGGGGTCTGGCTGATGACGTGAAAGTCCAAAGTCTCGCGGACGCCCACGCTCATGGCTTCCATTTCCCGAACCGACATGCCGCCGTAAGTTAAAAAGCCCTCGAACATGGGGACCAGGTCCCTCATACGCATGAAGTCTTCCTCATGGGCCATGGCCAGCCCGCCGCCCCTGGCGCAGCCTAGCTTGCGGCCGGAGAAATAAACGATGTCCATGAGGGAGGCGATTTCGAGGACCAGATCGGCTAGGGATTTGTCAAAGCATTCTTTTTCGCGGGTCTTTAAGAAATAGAGGTTGTCGGCCAATAGGCTGGCGTCGTAGACGAGCTTTAAGCCTTTCTTTCGACAATATTGGGAGACCTCGCGCATGTTGGCCATGGAGATGGGCTGGCCGCCAATCAGATTGGTGCCGGCCTCCACCCGGACGAAAGAGACGTTTTCTAAACCCGTCTCGCTCACGTGCCGGTCTAACAGGGCCATGTCGAAATTGCCTTTGAAGGGGTTTTGGCTAACCGGCTCCAAGGCCTCAGGGCCCACCGCCTCCAAGACCCGGCCGCCTAGGCGGGTGATGTGGCCCTTGGTGGTGGTGAAGTGGTAGTTAGTCACGACCGTCTGGCCAGGCTTGACGTAGGCGCAGGCCAAAATGTTCTCGCAGGCCCGACCCTGATGGGCTGGCAAGAAATACTTATACCCAAAAAAATCTAAGACCGTCTTTTCCAGGCGGTAATACGTCTCCGACCCGGCGTAGCTATCGTCGGCCATCATCATAGCCGCGTACTGGGCCTCGCTCATGGCGTTGACCCCGCTGTCGGTCAGCATGTCCAGAAAAACGTCCCGATTGGGCAAAAGAAAGGTGTTGTTGCCCGCCTGGTTGACGATGGCCAGCCGCTCGTCCACGTCGCGCAGATAAATCCTTTGGACCATCCGGGCCTTGTGCATTTCCAAAGGCACGCTCTCGCCGGAAAAAAAGACTACGTTGTTGTTGGTATGGTCTGACATTTCGCCTCGCGTGATTGATTGTCCTAAATAATCGAGCTTAATACGCCCATGCGGCCTAACGTCTGGTTAGCGGGCCAGAACCCGGCCGATAAACTTTTGAAAATAGCTTTGGTCGGCCAGAAGAAGGCAGCCGTCGTAGGCCGCCTCCCCGCTCCCGGCCTTGGCCAGGCTCTCGGCCAGGCGTAGGCCCCGATCGTCGGGATCGCCGTAAATGACGTAAATTTCCAATTGGCCCCCGTACTGGACCTTGAGGCGGCCTAAGGCCCCCAGGATGTCGGCCTCCGGCCCGTCCCAGCGAAAGTCCGACCACAAAAGGGCGACCTTCTTGCCGGGCACGCCTCGGGCCTCGTAAAACCCGTCCAAGGCCGGGGCCAAGGAGACGGGTTGGGGATCCGGCGAAAGGTTCCGGATGCCTCGGATGACCTGGGGCCGGTTGAAAATCGTCGGCCCATAGTAGCTTTTGTGCTCGGTCAGCTCCGATTCGTCCTTGGACCACCAGGTGCGGAAAGGCCGGGTGACCTTATCCACTAAGCCGGAGGGTTGGGCGTAGGTGACCGACCTAACGCCCACCATGAGGGACGAGTCGCTGGGGATCTGCCCAATGACCCGCTCAATCCCGGTTAAAGCCCGGCCCGATCGGGAGTAGCCGGCGCAGGCCGAAGCCTCAATTCGAGACTGGCTGGGGGCGATCTGGCCCCACTGGCCCTCTTGGCCCGAAAGGTCGACCAAAAACAAAAGCCCGCCTTGGGCGGCCCGCTCGGCCTTGTCGCGGGCGAGACGGCGCGGGTTGGCCTCGAAATCCCGCCGGTCGTTGGCCTGGGTCAGGTAAACCCTAAACCAGTTGCCGCCGGACGGAGAAGTCCGCTCCACCGCCGCCGGCCAGCCGGAGGCGGTGAGCCTGGCGGCCTCGGCCCGGGCCTCCAAAAGATCCTTAAAGCTGCCCACGTACTGACCGTGGACCAGGCGCTTAAACCCCTCGCCCGTGGCCGCCGGGGCCGTGGGCGGCAAAGGCCGGCCGGCCTTTTCATAGGCCTGGGTCGTCACCTTTTCCGCCTTTTCGACCAAAGGGGCCACCTGGACGGCGGCTCGGGCCAATTCCCCGGGGTCGGCCGCCACAATGGCCTGCCAATTTTTGACCAAACCCTGGGCCAAGAGCCGGCGCCCTAGGATTTGGGCCTCCTCCAAACTCCCGAAAAGGCCCACGCAAGCCAGGTAATAGTCCCCCACTGGCTTCTCGCTAGTCAATAGCAAAGTCTTTTTCTTCTCCACCAAAGTTTTTTTGACGGTGAAAGCCAAAAGCCCCCGTTGGCGAAAAGCCGCGGCCGCCCTTTGGGCCGGGGCCTCGTCTAAGTAGCTGGCCACCCAAACCGTGTGGTAGACCTCGTCCTCGACCGAGGACGCCGGGGCCACCCCGGCCTGGATTTTGTCGCCCTCCACGAATAAGGCCAAAGGCGGGGCGTTGGGGTCCATGACGGGGGCCGAGTTGTCGACGGGCGAGGAGCCGCCGAAGAGCCGGCAAGCGGAAAGCGCGCCCAAAAGAGCGAAAAGGCCAATAAATTTTAGCCTTCGGCTCCAAAATGGGGGGACGACGAAAAACATCGGCCAATAATAAGGGAAACCTGGCCCCAAAGCAAGCCGGCTTAGGTGGCCAGCCGGCCTTCAGAGACGGTCTGAGTAAAGCCCCAGTCGCCCTCCGAGTAGGCGGGGGCTTTGTGGCCATACGTAATTTGAGTTAAGATAAGCGAGGAGAGGCCAAAATTCTTTAAGTCAGTCATATATAAGGTTAATTGGGAGGGTTTAAAGGGCGGTTGGAAGCCGCTTTCGAAAAAATAGGTCTCCGCGACCGGGCCCCGGGCCTCCAGTTTATGCCACCACTCCAGACCCGCGGCGGGCTTAGGCCGCTTTAGATCTTGAGGGATGAGGCCCACCTGGCTCGCGTCCAAAGGTCGAGCCCGCTCCGGGCCCTCCTCGTCGGGCAGGTACCAAGAAAGCTTAACGCTAGCCGCCGGGTCGCTTAAATTGGCTATCTCGGCCCCGGCCAAAAAAACTTGGCTGACCGTGGTCACGCCGACTTCGCGATAAGCCGGGCCCTCTAGTGTGTCGAATTTCTCCTGGACCACTTCCAGGGCGTTCGGGGACGGGCCGCCCACGGGGGTCTCGTCGGCGGAGAAAGTCAGCTCCCTCTGAGCTTCGACGATCAAGGCCAGTCGCAACAAAGCCATAAATAACATCCTTCCTTTAACCTGAATTTACGCTTGACCGATTATTTTCTGGCGTAATCGTCTTATTAATATTATAATAACTTTAAAACGATCTCAAGGCGTAATCTTCCCGGTGGCGCGCTTTAGGGATCGCCCAATTAAGCCCTTTGCTCCCTTTAAGCGAGAGTCTCATGCCTTTGTACACTTACCGCCATTTGGAAGAAAGCCCCGACTGCGGCCACGCCCCTAACTTTGGTTGGGAGCAGCCGCTCAGGGACTGGCCGCTCGCCAAATGCCCTTGGTGCGGGGGTCGGGTTGAAAAGGTCCTAGAACCAGCCCTGATCAAAGTCAAAAAATTCGACTGCGAGCTTAAGGACCAGGGCTTTACCAAGCTGGTTCGGGTGGACGACGGCGTTTTCGAAAACCGAACCCGCCGACCCGGCGAGGAAAAGTACGTCGATCGCCGCCGGCCGGAAACCTTTCCCCTTTTGGAGAAAACAATTGAAGATTAAGGCAATGGGTTTAAAATGGTAGATCGTCGCCTCAGAACCACGGCCCCGGTGGTGGCGGTGCTAGACGGCCAAGGGGGGGGCATTGGAGCGGCCGTCATTAAGGAACTCCGGCGAGAATTCCAGGAGTCCTTAGAGATTTGGGCCTTGGGGGCCAACAACGCGGCCACGGAAAACATGATGAAGGCTCGGGCCAACCGGGGGGCCACTGGCGAAAACGCCATCAAAATATCCCTGCCTCGGGCCGAGGCTATGATCGCGCCCATGGCCGTCGGCTGGCCTAACGCCATGATGGGGGAAATTACCCCAGTCATCGCCGAGACGGTCATGACCGCCGACCTTTTGAAAATATTTATCCCCCTTTCCCAGGAAAGGGTCATCCTGGCTGGGTTTCAGAGCGAGCCCTTGCCCCATTTGGTCAGCCTGGCCGTGGAAATCCTGAAAAAAAATCGTTAAAATAGAAAAGGGGCATTTGGCCATTTAATCTATAGTCTTTGGGAAAAGCCTTGGGACTCGATTTTTCGCCTTTTTAGGGCCGTTTAGAGGGCGACTTTTTAAAGGCCGCTCTTTTTGAGGGCTATCGACGGGAGCCAAATCCTTTTGCCGGCCGCCTTTTAGGGGCCAGGCTTTTATAGGCCTATCTTTTTGGGGCCAATCCTTTTGGGGCCACCATGCCCCGTTAAAACAAGGTGAGCGAAATGTGCGAGGCCAACGTTTTCATCATTGACCGAGAACCCAGCGAGGAACATCCCGGGTCCCTCTTCCTCGAGGCCGTCGACGAAATCATCCCAGAGGGCGACAACGTC
>JAITIH010000012.1 GCA_031279525.1 Deltaproteobacteria bacterium
GGGACCCATACCAATGGGTTTCCCGGCCTTAAGGTTTTCTAATCAGCCGTGGACAAATCCACGATAAATATTTACATTAAATTTTTTCCCCTGTCAATATGTGGAACCAAAGCCTCCAATCCTCTATTGAAGCTCTAATTAACATGTTTTTACGTCAAAACAGATATAATTTTAAATTTCATCGAGTTATCCATTTTCCTAGGCTCCACGCTCCTTGATTAGCCATAAGGATAAACGACAATCAATATCCCTAGCCTAAGCCCGCCTTAGATCAGTCCAGTAATCAATATATATTATTATATTTTTATCGAAATTTATATACTAAAATTATCTATCAAACTAAATATATATACTAGTTACTAGCCTTCGCCTAGCCAAATCCTTAATTTCCCCTTTTCCCCAGGCCGCCATGGCCCTGGCCAGGGCGGGGGCCGGAAATGAAGGATCGCGGAAGCCCGTGACGTAAGCATTTGGAATAAATATATTGTCTTGAGGTTGGCTAATGTATAGCGGTTGGCGGAGGCCGTCGGGGGCCCAAGGCCAGGCCAAAATAACCGAAAAATATCAAATTAATAAGATTTTACCAAGCCTTTTAATGGGCTTTTAGCAGACTTTTATTAATTCTTTCGTTCTATTAGTGGCCTTTGGCCACCAATAAGGCCCTCTCGCCCTAGCCTGGACCAAGCCCCTAAGCCTGTTGGGGTTTGTAGAGCTCGGCGGTCTGGGCCAAAAACGCGGGAATGTCTAGGCTCTGGGGGCACTTTTCCTCGCATTGGCCGCAGGCCACGCATTTGTCCGCCCGCTCCGGGGGGCTTACCTGAATGTCGTAAAAATATCGGCACCTTTCCCGAGGCCCGTCCCCTTCGAAAAGGTAATACTGGTTCAGGTAGTTAAGGTTTTTGGGGATTTCCACCCCGGTCGGGCCGGGCAGGCAGTAGCCGCAGCCGGTGCAGTCGGCCTTTATGCGCTTTTTGAAAAAGTCCCGGACCTGGCCAATCGCCTGTTCGTCCGCTTCCGTAAAAAGTCCGTCCACGTATTTGTCGGCTAGGCTAAGGTTCTCCTCCACTTGCTCTAGGCTCGACATGCCGCTTAAGATCACCTGGAGCTCTGGCTGGGCCCAAAGCCAGTTAAAGCCCCAGGCCGGCAGCGACCAGTCTGGCCGTACCTTTTTTAGCGCGTCCTGGGGCTCTTGGGGAACCTGGGTGACCAGAAAGCCGCCCCTTAAGGGCTCCATGATCACCACGGCCAGGCCCTTCTGGGCGGCCAGCCGCACCCCGGCCTGGCCAGCCTGGTAGTCCTCGTCCATATAATTGTACTGAACCTGAGCCATGACCCAGTCGTAACTATTGACCACCCTCTCGAAAAGGGAGTAACTGTCGTGGAAGGAAAAGGAAGGATAAAGAATCCGTCCGTCCCGGACGGCCTCGTCGAAAAACTCCCTTAGGCCTAAAGCCAAAAGCTCGTCCCAGACCGTGCCGTTTATGTTGTGGGCCAGGTAGAAATCGATTCGCCGGACGTCCAACCTTTTGAGCTGAAAGTCCAGAAGTTGGTTCATTTGGGCTCGGCTTTTCACCATCCAGGTGGGGAGCTTGGTGGCGAGATGGACTTTTTCTCGGTAACCGTTTTTTAGGGCCTGAGCCACGAAGGGCTCGCTGGCCCCTGGGGCTTCGCGCGTGCCCCCGGAGTGATAGGGATAAGCCGTGTCGACGTAATTGACTCCGCGATCGATGGCCGTCCGGAGCATTTTAGTCGCTAAATCAATATCTATGTCATCCGGTTTTGGGCCAGCCAAAGGCAGGCGCATGCACCCAAACCCTAAAATCGTCCCTTCCGCTCCGCTTTTGCCCATTAGTCGCTTTTCCATGTCGTTTTCCTCCAATAAGATAAAATCGTCTCTTCCTAAGGTTTAAAGATCGCGGCGTCGCTCAATTTAAAATCTTCGCGAAAATCCCAAAAAGGTCGGAAAGCTAAAAACTAACTTACTGATTTTATTCAATATTTTTTTTATAGCTTTCCCTTAAATACGGGGATTTTCGTTCAAGCGTCATTTCTCGTTTTCGGCCGAATCGGTGGAAAAGGCCGGGGCCGTAAAGACCAATAGCTCCGCCTCTGGATCTTGGTAAGCCTCCGGCCTAAGCCCGGCTTTGACGGACGTGTGGCGCGCGAATTCCGTCGGGGAAAAGCCATGCTCCGTGGCCACGGCCGGCAAGAGGACCCCCCGACCATGGGGGTGGAACAGATACAGGCCATCCCGGCCAATGACCACGTCGTCTAACGATTTCAAGGGCTTAGGCTTGGTCAAGACGGACACCGTGACGTCCAGGCTCGCCAACTCGCTTTTGTTAAGAGGCAGGAACCTCGGATCGTTGAAAGCGGCCGCGAGGACCATTTCCCTAATGGCCTCTTCCAATAGGCCGTCGAAGGCGAACTGGCCGATGCAGCCCCTTAGGCGGCCATTTTTTTTCAGGGTCACGAAAACCCCGCCCCGCCGGTCGCCCAAAGGAGGAGCCGGGGGAGGGTCCGTCCCGGCCAGCCGAGCGGCTAAAATCTCTCGGCACCAGTCCAGGATCCGTTTTTTTAATTCCGGGGTTAAGGGCTCAGCGGACTCGTCCATGTTCTCACCTCAAACCCAAAGCCAGGGACCGGGACAAAGTCCGGCCAGAAGCCTTTGCGCTTTAATTCTGACGTAAAGTTTATTATAGATCAGCCTTTCTTAAATTGACAGTGGATAAGGCTTTGCGCCGATTTAGCCCGTAACCTCCTCAAAACACAAGGGATCTAGGGCCGCGAGCCCAGGAAACCCAATAGGTCTCAAGGCCTTAAGGCGAAGGGGCGTTCGGCGTCGCCTTAAATTGGCCCGCCAGACCCTTAGGCCAACCCTTTCCAAGGTCGCCTCAAGGCTTCCCTCTCTAAAGGGCCGGCCCGCCCAGAGGGTTTCTCGCCTAGAGGCCGGCCCTTTCCGAGGTCGCCTCGCCTATGGCCCGCCCGCCAAAGGCCCGCCCTTTCCTAAGTCGCGTCTAAGCATCCTTCTCGTAAGGGCCGTCCAGCCAAAGGCCAGCCCGCCAGGGTAGCCCTTTCGCCGGCCTCACGCCCTTTAGGCCAGGGCTCGCCTAGCGAAAACGGCGACGGAACGATAATTCCGTCGCCGGCAAAGGGTGATTCGCCATCAAGCCATCGTATTAAACACCGGCGGCTAGTGGAAATTTCGGCCAAAAGGTTTAAGGCCGAGATCTACAAACTAATCTCCATGGTCAACCCAATAAGGCTTTGGGCGAGGCTCGGATAATCCGACCAAATGGCCGTCTCCGGGACCAAATCCGCTAAAACCTTGTCCTTAAGAGCGGTAAACAATCGATCGGTTTCCTTGAACTTAGCCGATCGGGACCAAAGTCTCTCCCAAACGTCGGCGTACTCGTTAAGGGTTTGGGTTATGGCCGCGGCTCGGGCCGGACTTCGACAATCCGGAGTTTTACCATCCGGAATGCTATAGGCACCCGGTGGCCAGACCCGGAGAAGCCGCTCTAGGGCTGGGCCTAGTCGCTCCCGGGCTCCACCCAAGCCGCCGGCCAGACAACTAGCCGCCAGCTCGTAATCGTCATGAATGCCCATGTTTTCCTCCGTGAAAGCATGTCCCCTTTAAGGGGGAGCTATAACCGACATCCTTGCCGGTCTTCGATAGAGGTCGGCAATTACAGTATTTTTCCCGACCTTAAGGTATAATTCCTCCTTTCGGCGGCCCGTCCCGCCAAGGCCTTTTCGGGTAACGGCTTGAAATTTATCGACTTTTCCTATTTCGAAGGCGAGGCCGCTATTACTTCGCTTCTCCTTCTCTCTTATCGTCCTTTAGAATTATTTAATAAATTTTTTCTGCCCTTTTCTTTCTATAATCCCCTGAGATAAATTATCTTTTGGGAGGAAATAATTTGTCGGAAGTTCTCGACCAGGCCGTTAACGGCGTCCTAACCCTCTTCGTCATGGGGGCGGTCGGCTATGGCTTGGCCAGGCTCGGCCACGCAACCGCCCAGGTTAAAAGTTTTATACCCATCCTGGTGGTGCGGGTCACCCTGCCCGCGTTCATGTTCAGCGAAACCGTCAAGAGCTTCGAGCGGGCCGATCTGGCCAGATTGGCCGGATGGGTCGGCGTCGGCCTCATAACCGTGTTCCTGACCTTTGGGGTCTCCCTTTTGGCCTTGCGCCTCGTTCGGCCCCAAGGCCGGCGAAGGGGCATTTTTTGCGCCGCCTTCACCGCCTCCAACACCATGTACATCGGAATCCCCATTAACCTGGCCCTTTTCGGGGACCAAGCCCTAGCCCCGGCCATGGCCTATTTCCTGGCCAACGCGGCCTTCTTCTGGACCATAGGCAATTACCTCATGAGCCTGGACGGCCAGGTCGGGCGGGT
>JAITIH010000022.1 GCA_031279525.1 Deltaproteobacteria bacterium
AGTAATAAATATTTTAAATAAGCCATTTATTGGTCAAACTATAACTTTTGAAGAAGCTTTGACCATTTTGGACAGCCCCACGGAGACTTTCGACACCCTCTTCTCGGCGGCGGGGGCGTTGCGTCTACGCTACCGCGGCCGGACCGTCAACGTCCAAGTCATCACCAGCGTCAAAAGCGGCGACTGCGGCGAAGACTGCGTTTACTGCGCCCAATCCTCCACTTCCGAGGCGGAAATCCCCAGGTTTCGGATCATTGGGGCGAAAAATCTTTTGAAAAAAAGCCTTGACTTAGCCGCCAGCAAGATCGACCGGCACTGCCTGGGGTTTAGCGGCCTTCGTTACGACGACAAAGAGATGGCGACCATCTGCGGCCGGATCGCCGAGATAAGGTCCCAGTGCTCCACGCCAATTTGCTGCTCCATCGGGCTTTTAACCGTCGACCAGATCCGAGCCCTCAAAGAGGCCGGGGTCGGCCGGATCAACCACAACCTCAACACTAGCGCCAAATTTTACTCAAAAATTTGCTCGACCCACGACTATGGGGAGAGATTGGCCAACTTACGGCGAATCAAAGAGGGCGGGCTGGAGATTTGTTGCGGCGGCATCGTGGGCATGGGTGAGGAAAAAGCCGACGTGGTCTCTATGCTCTTTGACATCCGGGAGCTGGGGCCTTCCTCTGTGCCCATTAACTTTTACGTGCCCGTCGAGGGGACGACCTTGGCGGAGCAGGGGCTCCCGCCCTTAACCCCTATATATTGCCTAAAAGTCTTGGCCCTGGCCCGGCTTCTTATGCCGCGGGCCGAGATTCGCTGCTCGGCTGGCCGGGAAAAATACCTGACCGACTGGGGCAGCTACGTTTTTGCCGCGGCCGACTCGATTTTCGCCGAAGGCTATCTGACCGTCGGCGGCCAGGGCTTGAAGAAAGCCTTAGACGCCATTAAGGCGGCTGGTTACGAGGCCAACTTGCTTTTGTCCTAAGGCCACGACCGCTAGCGGGGGAGAGGCCTTAGGTCGCGAACGTCTCTTTACGTCAAAGTTTTGGCTAAAACGCGCTGTCCTTTATTTTCCATGGTTTGGTCGACCTTATGGACAGGATTCCCAAGTATTCGTGAGCGAAGTTGGGAAGGCATGGTCTGGAAGCCGATTGCGGGAGAGCCGCTTGGTCGGTTTCGGGAGAGCCGCTTAGTCGGTTTGACGAGGGCCGGCTGGAAACGAGACTGAACGTTGTTTTGGTTACAGCGCCAGTCGGCTACTTTTTCCCTAAGGCTTTCCCTAAGGCTTTCCCAGGGCTCGTCTAGAGCTTTTCTGGCCTAGAGTTTTTCGGGCCTCGCCTAAGGCTTTTCGAACCTGGCCAGGGGTTTCCCGTTAGGGTTTAGCTTAGGGTTTAGCTTAGGGTTTAAATGGGTTTTCGCCAGGATTACCATAGGGTTTTGGCGTCAATTTATCGGGGTTTGAATTTTGGGCGGCCTAAAAAAGCCTTATGGTCGGATTTGGTTAAGATTAGGCTTTTTTGGGGGCATTTTCGCGATGGAAAGCGAGGAGCGCGAACATGAGATTGTCCGCCACGACGAGCGTTAAGCCTCAAGGAGGTTGCTTGGGGCTTTCTCTTGGGCCGGCTGGGCCAAGAAAAGTTTGGCTCAGCTTAGCCTGGCTTTTTCTTTTTTTTTCGCTCGCCGGCTGCGCGGTTAAGCCGGTTAGCTCGATCAACCAGCCAGTCGAGGCCAACCTTGGCCCCATTTTGGAGGTCATTGAGCACGGCGATTGGCTGGTCGCCCGGGGGACCCACGGCCCGGACAATTTCATCAGCTCGGTCACTAACATGCCCTTTTCCCACTCCGCCATCTACGACGCCGAAAACGGCCAGGTGGTGGAAGCCATCGCCCGAGGCGTGGTCGTCGCCACTTTGGAGGATTTCTTAGGGCGATCCTCTAGGGTTTGGGTCGTTAAACCCATCTGGGCCACCCCCGAAACCCGGCCTAAGGCCGTGGCCAGGGCTCGCGCGAACGTGGGCCGGAAATACAATTACCTAGGCCTTTTGGGCCTTTCGATTGTGCCAAACACATATTACTGCTCGGAGTTGGTGGTCGACGCCTGGCGGCCATTCATGGACAAAGGCGACGACAACCCAATTCCCTTGGTCGTCTCCCCCGGCCGCCTCCACCACTGGGGCCGGGTGGTCTACGATTCGATGGAGATCGGGCCCGACCGAAACAAACACGCCCGCTCCAAAGGCTAGCCTCCCTTTTAGGGGCGGTCGCGGCTAGGTCGGCTTCGTTTGGGTCAAAATCGCCCGGCCCTTTGGCCTGGCACGGGGCTTTTTGGCCAGCCGACCGAACTTAAGGAAAAAAGAGGGAAGCGGGCCGGGAAAATAGGCCTTAGGGAGCGAGGCGGAAAAAAGGCCGCGGTCATTTAACGAGAGTCAATTTTACGGACTTTTTCAAGGGCCTAGCCTCTCTTCGCCCTATTTCGTTGGGGTTTAAGGCGCGCCAGTCTTTCTTGACGGTGACCACCCGTTTCGTGGCCGGAAAATACTTGTATTCCCCGTTTCTTCCGAAGACCCACCTGGGCCCGGCCAGGTTAATGGCCTCCAAGGGCTCCCCGTAATCCTTCAAAAGATAGACCACCATGGCGTATAAGGTCGACTCGACGGTGAAGTTGCCCTTCTCAATGATCATCAAAAGTTGAGTGTCCTCTACCTCCATTTCTTTCCAAACGCCACTTATAAGAGGACATTTTGTGACGTTACGATGTCTTAGCGTTTCTTTTAGCAATGATTCAAGATATTCCACGCTTACTTCTAAGGAGCCTTCGTCCGAAAAAGATTGTTGCTGCACGGTCGGGAAGTCGAGGGCGATTTTCCAGTCCCTAATTTGCTCGTCGTTGACGGTGGGGCAGGGGACTTGGCGGGCGTTAAACACCCCGTGGGGAAAGTCGTACTCGTCGCCTTGCCTTGTGACGATCCGGAAATAAGCTTTGGGCTTGGCCTTCCGCTTGGAGTTGATAATGGGCGGCTCCCTAAGCTGCTTCATTTTTCATTCCTTCGGCGGCTCCCCCCAATGCGGCGGCCTGGCCGGGCCGCTCGCGGGCTCGCCTTTAGAGGGCCTAAAGGACCATAAGCCGCTCCGCCCTATAAGGAGGGCGGGCCTTTGGCCATTTGGCTCCTCGCCAATAGATTATTCAGTTTTTATATGAGGTGGAGAAAGACGATACATTATCGCTAAAACCTTGGCCGCGCGCAAGAGGATAGTTGGGCGTCGCCAACTTTTAATTTATTGGAATTTAAGTTTGGACGCGGGATAAATGGCTAAATTTACTGAAATCCTTAAATAGCCTAAGCTTTGGGGCGCCCACCCTTCCTTTGGGGCCGACCAACTTAGGCTTTTGGGGCCCTAAAGGGCGGATTTAGGTTTAGGGGGGCTTTAACAGACGGCCCTTTAGGCGGGCGGCTAAAAAGCGGCCAGTTTACTTGACAGAATTGGCCAGGCCTATTATTTTGATTTTATAGAAGCGTCCACTTTGGCCTCCAAAACCATTTAAGAGTTCTTCGTTAGGGTTTCCAAGGCGATTTTGAAAGAGTTTTCAGTCTTTAAGTAGAATAAATTTTGATTTAAGTAGCGTTGTTTGATAAATAGTTACAACTTTTAAATGATAGTTTATTATAAAAAATAATTTTTTAATATGAATTAATCAAGATATTAAACGAAAGATTCGATTAAATAGCTTAAAAAACACTTTTATCTTTCTGAAAAAGTGTT
>JAITIH010000044.1 GCA_031279525.1 Deltaproteobacteria bacterium
TCTTATCGAGGCTTGGGAATTGCGCCATAGGCTTCCCTCCGAATAAAAGGTCGTTTTTGCGATTCGCTGGCCAAAGGGCGACTGGGAACCCAAGCCGGTCCAACGAGCCTAAGCGACCCGCGCTACGCTATGTACGTCTACGACGTCGTCGGCGACCGCTTTCCTTAGCCATTTAGGTTTTTCGGAAAGGCTGGTCTTTGACATACTCATCGGCAATCCGGGAGAAAAGTTAAATATTTTTCGACGAAATTCAGGTTTTTTCGGAAGATAGGTTAATTTATTTCTAGCCCTTAGTTCCGGCCTTTGTTCGCTCCCAAGTTCAAGTCGGCGAATTAATTGGTAAAGCTCTTTGTGAGCCCCTTAAGCCCCCTTAAAGGGGCGGGCGACTTTTTTAGACTTTAGCTTTGGCCAAAAGCCTCGCCTAAAGGCTAAGTGAGGGAGTCAATTGGTCAGAAAATCAAAAAAGCTTGACGACCCCCGGGGGGTGGCCTTCGAGGCCCTTATGGACGTGGCCGGGGGCGAGTGGCTGGAGACGGCCCTGGCCAATCGGGCCTTTTTTTTATCCCAAAAGGACCTGGCCTTGGCCCGCGCTTTGGCTTACGCCTGCCTAAGGCACCAGAGCCGGCTGGACTTTTTGGTGGCCACCAAGCTATCTAAAAGACGGAACGACCAGAAGGTTTTAGTCATTTTGCGCCTGGGTCTGGCTCAGATCCTCTTTTTCGACCGCTTAGGCGACCACGCCATCGTCTACAATATGGTGAGGTTAGCCGAGATCCACGTCCCGGGCCGCCAGGGCTTGGTCAACGCTATCTTAAGGGATTTTTTGCGGGACCGGGAAGCCGTCTGGGGCTGGCCTCAGGAGTTGGACGGCCGGGAGGTCGACCCGTTAAAGCGGCTGTCCGTCTTTTATAGCCATCCTTTGTGGCTGGTCGAGCGGCTGGTGGCCCAGTTGGGCTACCGCTCGGCCCGGGGGCTTTTAATCGCCAACAACCTGCCGGCCTCGCCCACCGTCAGGATTAACCCCCAAAGGACCAGTCGGGCCGAGCTAGCCGCGCGGCTGCCGTTTACGACCCGCGAGACGAAGTACTCCCCTTGGGGCCTGATTCCTGAGGCCTGGGCCGGCCTGCCGCGGGCTTGGCCAGGCTACGCGGAAGGCCATTTCGCCATCCAGGACGAAGCCTCCCAGATTTTAGGCCTTTTAGCCAAACCAGCTAAAACCATCCTGGACTGCTGCGCCGGCCAGGGCGGGAAAAGCCTGGCCTTAGCCGCCCTTTACCCGACCAGTCGGATCGTAGCCTTAGACCCTTGCTCAAGTCGGTTGACCCTCTTTAGGGAAGAGGTTAGGCGCCTAGGCTTAGGCGCTCGCCTGGAAATCCGCGAGTCCACCGTTCAGACCGCTAAATTGAAAGAGAAGTTTGGCTTGGTCGTGGTCGACGCCCCCTGCACGGGCTTAGGCGTCATCCGCCGTCGGCCCGACGTCAAATGGCTCAAGCGACTAGATGCGCCGAGGCGGATGGGCGTGGTCCAGCGGGAGCTCGTCAAGGTGGCGGCCGCCAGCGTGGCCCCGGGCGGCCAGCTGATCTTCTCGTCCTGCTCCATCGCCGAAGAGGAGGGGCCGTGGGTCGTGGAGCGGCTTCTGGCCGAGGCCAAAGAATTTCGGGCTTTGGGGCGCGAGGAGATTCCGCCGGCCTTAAGGGAGCTGATGGTTGGGCCGGGCCAGCTGCGCCTGTGGCCGCACCTGCATGGGACGGACGGGTTCTTTTACGGGGTCATGACTAGAGGGGAGTCTTAAGCCCCTGCGGCTTGGTCAGGGCCTTTTGGCCGGCTTTTGGGAAGGCCGGGGGCCTTAGGGCCTCGGCCAAGGGGTTGAGCCAAATTCCCTGGCCAAGCCTTAAAATAGAATAACAATAAAGGAAGCGAAGGAGAGGCGGATGGCCAGATTGACGAATAATCGCCCGGCCGGCGGGCTAAGGCGCGGGCGGGGTAGCCGTTGGGCGATCTTTTTTCTGGCCTTAGGCGGTTTATCGTTAGCTTTAGGCGGCCAGGCTCAGGGTCAGTCTCAGGCCGTCAAGCCCTTAGATCCCCCCTTAAAGCTGCGGTTGGGGCTCCTTCCTATCGCCGATACCATCCTCTTGCACGTGGCCCAAGGCCAGGGGTATTTCGAAAAGCGCGGGCTTTTGGTGGAGCTGACCCCTTTTCAGAGCGCTTTGGAGAAAGACTCCGCGGTCATGGCCGGCCAGTTAGACGGCCATTTCTGCGAGATTAGCTCGGCCATGGTCCAAAGGGCCCAAGGGCGGCCCTATAAAATCGTGGCCACCACCTCTCACACCGAGCCGAACGAAAGGGTTTTTGGGATCGTCGCCAAGCCCAACTCGAAGGCTAAGTCCCTGGCCGACGTTAAGGGCCAGAGCCTAGGCGTGGCCCGCCAGACCATCGTGGACTTTCTGGCCGACGCGTTTTTGGCGAGAGCTGGGCTCCCCCAAGACTATTTCGAGCGGCGCGACGTCCGAAAGATTCCCCTGCGCCTCCAGACCCTCATCGCCGGGCGGCTGGATCTGTCCGTCTTTCCCGAGCCCTTATTGAGCATGGCCGAGAAAGCCGGCGGCGCCGTCCTAGTGGACGACCGGGACTTAGACATGCCTTTAGCCGCGGTGGCCCTAAAAGACGAGTTCGCCACCCCGGCCGCGGTCGAGGCCTTGAGGGCCGCCCTGGCCGAGGCCGTGGCCTACGCCAACGCCAATCCGGGGCCGATTAGGGAATTGATGCTCAGTAAGGGCTTAATCTCTAAAAGCCTCGCCGAGGGCTGGACCCCGCCGACCTACAATCCAGCCCATATCCCAGACCGGCTGCCGGACAAAGCCTTGTTCGAGGCCTACGTCGATTGGCTGGCTCGCAACGACGTTTTGCGCCGGGCCGATTCCCCGGGCCCCTTGCGGCCGGCTCCCGAGTTCGCCGACTCCATTTACCAGGCGGGACGGTAAGGCCATGGCCGGGGCGGCGGTCCGGGTCAGGGGTTTGGCCAAGAGTTTTGGGGCGACCCAGGTGTTGGCTGGGCTGGATTTCGACCTGGCCCCGGGCGAGTCCTTGTCCTTTCTGGGGGCCTCAGGCTGCGGCAAAACCACGGTTTTGCGGATTTTGGCCGGGGCTTGCCCTTTTGAGGCGGGCGAAGTGGCGGTGGGCCAGGGCCAGGCCGTTCGCTCCTTGGTCTCTCAAAATTTGGGCCTTTTTCCCTGGAAAACGGTTTTAGGCAATTTAACTCTCCCCCTAGACCTAGCCGAGGTCGACCCGGCCGAGAAAGCCCAAAGGGTCGAGGCGGCCTTAAGCGACTTAGGCCTTAAGGGTCTAGTCGACCGCTACCCGGGCCAGCTTTCCGGCGGCCAAAGGCAGCGTCTGGCCTTGGGCCGGGCCCTGGTGGCCCAGCCGGAGCTGCTTTTGTTGGACGAGCCGTTTTCGGCCCTAGACGCCCTAACCCGGGAGGCTTTGGGGATCCACCTGGCCCAGCTGTGGCGGCGGCTAGGCCTGACCATGATCATAGCCACCCACAGCGTGGAGGAGGCCGTCTTCTTGGGCCAGGTCATCGCGGTCCTAGGCGGCCAGCCGACCAGGGCGGTCGCGGTTTTTCGAAACGATGGGCCTAAAACGGCCCAGGCTTTCACGGAGAGCCATTTTATGGAGTTGACGAGAAAGGTCCGCCTGGCCTTGGCCGAGGCCTGGGGCCCCTCGGCTAACCGGGTGGGGTCGCTCCAGTGAAGGTTCGGGGGGCGGTGGCCTTTTTGGCTTTTTTGGGCCTGTGGGAGGCGGTGGCCCTGTTCGTCGGCGATCAGATCCTGCCGACCCCTGGGGCGGTGGGCGCCGACTTTTGGCTCCGGTTGGGCCAGAAAAAGTTTTACGTCCACCTAGGGACCAGCTTCTACCGGGCCACGGCCGGTTTTTTCCTAGGCTTAGGCCTGGCCATCCCCCTTGGCTGGGCCATGGGCCGGCTTAAAAAGCTCGACGACTTTTTGGCCCCGCTTCTCTTTCTGACCTACCCCGTGCCCAAGGTCTTATTCTTGCCGGTCCTTTTGGTGGCCTTAGGCCTGGGGGAGGCCCCCAAGATCGTCTTGGTGGCCGTGACCGTGGGCTACCAGGTCCTAGTGGTGACCCGGGACAGCGTCGTCAACCTGGACAAATCCTACTGGGAAGCCTTCGAGGCCATGTGGCCGGAAAAGAGGCCGGCCATGGCCAAGTCCCTGGCCCTGACCCGCCACGTCCTCTGGCCGGCCTGTCTGCCCGCCGTGGCCACGGCCATGCGTCTGGCCTCGGGCACCGCGGTCTCGGTTCTTTTCATGGCCGAGTCCTTCGCCACGGACTTAGGTTTGGGTTTTTTAATCGTCGACGCCTGGGGCAACCTGGACCTGCCCAGGATGTTTTCCGGGATCTTGGCCATGGGGCTGTTGGGAGGTTTTTTTTACCTCTTGGCCAATTTCACGGAAAAAACGCTCTGCCCTTGGGCGAAGGCCTAAAAAAGCCCGGCTAAGAGCCGAGCCTCGCTTAAAAGCTTAAGTCAGAGCTAGCCGAAGAGCGATTTTTTTGTCAAAATCATTATATATAATTAAGTTTAATATAATGTCGTAAAGCTGGGCAAAGGCTTATATCGGCAGTCCTTTTTTAAGTAATTCGCTTATGGCCATAAATATCCCGCGATTAATCAGAACTTCCCAAGCCTAGGGAATAAAATTCAATAAAATCAGCATGTTACTCAAACGTCATTGATTTTCGTTACAACGTTTTAATCGTATCCAGAAGTTCAAACGCCTTCGCCTGGTGGGCATCCATTTCGCTTTGAACCTTGTAGGTAATTGGTGGAATATTTACTAATTTTAGCTCAACTATTGATTTAGTAATAGTACCAAATCTAGCAAATAGGCATTTAAAATTAGATAAATCGAATCCATGGATTGATTTTTTTATGTTTAACTTTTTAATTGCACTATCAGATTGCTTTGCAGTGGTAACCGGATTATTTTTATCCTTTAAGTTAGACTCTTCATCTGTAAATATTAATGGCCTCCATGCTTCTTTCAGGTGCCATAATACATAATAGGCTAACATACATATAAAAAAATGAGTTTTAACTCGCTTGAATTCATAATGATATATTGGTCTTATGTGTAAATCTTTCATTTTAATCGATCTAAATGATCTTTCAACATTTTTTAGATTTTTATACTCTCTAACAACATCATCAGATCTAATAGTATCATTGTTAAGTGAAGTTATGATTAAGTAAATACCATCAAGAATATTTTCTGAATTGATACTTTGTAAATTATGCGTATAAATAAAACTTGTATTAGTAATTTCAAGAATAAAATGTTTTTTCATTTTAAAATTATCTATTACTCTGTCAATAGCTAAACTAATCTTATCTTGACCTTTTAAGCGACCGGTATCGACTCGTTTTTTAATCTTTTCAAGAACTTCATCTGTTTTTTCAAGCAATTTTAGTCTAACTTCCGTTCGCTTTTTCGCCAAGGCCGGGTTGCGACAAAATATCAATCTCTCACCAGGATAATCATCTGGCGCATGAATTTCCAATATATTTCTCTCATCAAAAAGAGAAGGCTGGACTATATTATCTTTAACTAGTGACTTAATGCTAATAGTTTTTAAAGCTGAAATCCAATCTATCCCTTTCATACCTTTTAATATTTCTATATTTTTTGAAACCATCATTCCACTGTCGCCAACAATAATTAGTTTGTTTAGGTTAAATTCATTTCTAATTTTTTCAACTACAGGGCAAAATGATATAGAATCAGTTATATTTCCAGGATATACCTCTATGCTTACTGGGCGGCCTTGGCGATCAGTCAGCAATCCAAAGTTAATTTGAACTTTTCCCCGTTTCTTGTCACGACTATACCCATACATCGCTAATTCGCAGCCCCCTCCTTCCAAATAGCTCGACGACAAGTCATATATGGCCGAGCCTCCCTCCTCAAGGTGCCTTTGGGCCAACTTTGTCTCGATGGAGCCTTGTTTTTGGTAGAGCCAGTCCATAGCGGCGTAGAGGTCGTCTTCGTCGGCGTCCTCAAGTCCAAGCTCATCAACCAGTGTGGTAGTCTTCCACCAGCTTACGGTGGACAGCTTACTTTTGGGCCTTATGATCCGGTTGACGATCATCGCCAAAACTAAATTTCTCTCCTGGCATTCGTTACTACTAATTATCTCCTCAAGTCCCAACTCTCTTATTACCTTCAACGCCACCATCACTTGGCCATGGATCAGATTGTCGTTTATTGTGGGGGGGAAGCCCGGCAACAGGGCTTGAGGGGGCGCCGCGGCGCCATCCGCGCTTTGGCGTTGAGACGCTTCAAGCGTTGGGGATTGAACATCCTCACCCTTTAATGCCTTGCGGATTAGCTCAATGACGTTGTCGGGGAGATGAGAGAGGTTTGCCAGGGTCTTCTTTTTCACCTTCCCAT
>JAITIH010000073.1 GCA_031279525.1 Deltaproteobacteria bacterium
AAAGCCCAATCCCGCCCCAATGAGGGAGGCTAAGACCACGGCCACCTCCGAGGCCCCGGCCACCCCGGGTATCTGAAGGTAGTTGGCTATGAAGGAGTTGCCCGCGCAATAGGCGAAGACCATGTAGGTCCCGGCGGCCATGATTAAGGGCCCAATGGCCAGCCCGTCTAGGCCGTCGGTGAGGTTGACGGCCGAGGAGGTGCTGACTAAGACCAAGGCCGCGAAGAGGGCGTAAAAGGGCCCCAAATCAATGGCCAAGGCCTTTAGCCCGGGCACGGTCAGGGTCGGGTCGAAGCCCGGGGCCCGGTAAAGGTAAAACCCGGCCAAAAGGCCGATGGCCACCTGCAGGGCCAGCTTCCGGCGGCCGGAAAGGCCTAAGTTTCGCTTGTTGACGACCTTAAGGTAGTCGTCCCGAAAGCCCACCAAGGCGTAGGCCAAGGTCACCGCCCACATGAGCCAGACGGCCCTAGAGCCGGGGTCGGCCCAAAGGGCGCAAGAGACGAAGGCGCAGGCCAAAACCATGATCCCGCCCATGGTCGGGGTGCCGGCCTTTTGGCGGTGGCTGGCCGGGCCGTCCTCGCGGACGTATTGGCGGATCTGAAAGCCTTTGATTAGGCCAATGAACTTGTGGCCAAAAACGAACCACAGGACCATGGAGGTGAGGGAGGCCAAGATGATCCGAAACGTAATATATCGAAAAACGTTTAAAACCGTCAGTTCGTTGATTAAGCTTAAAAATAGTTTGTAAAGCATCCGTTCCGCACCGCCAAAATTAGGTCCATTAATCTTTAAGAAGCTCTAGGACCGCCCGCTCCAGGCCCCCGGCCCGGGAGCCTTTGACCAGGACCAGGCCGCGACCGCCCAGAATTTTCCGGGCCCATTGGGCCGCCGCCGCGGGGCCGTCGAAGACGGCCGCCAGGGGTCTCTCGGCCCCGGCCTCTTGGGCCCCGGTTAGGGCGTCTTGAGCGAAGAGGCCGACCAAAGCCAAAAAATCAAGCCCTAAACTCGCGGCCAGCCGGCCGGCCGCCCGGTGGAGCTCCGGGGCCTTGGGGCCCAGCTCCAGCATGTCGCCCAAGATGGCCCCTTTGGGCCCGGGCCGATCTAAGCTGGCCAAAAACCTTAAGCCCGCCTCGACCGAGGCGGGATTGGCGTTGTAGCTGTCGTCTAGGACGTAGTGGCCGCTGGCGGCTAAAGCCGGCTTTAAGCGCCCGGCCAAGGGCTCGGTCGCGCTTAGGCCCTTTTTGATCTCCAAAGGCCCGCAGCCCATGGCCAAGGCCGCGGCGGCCGCGGCCACGGCGTTAAAGGCGTTGGCGGCCCCAGGGAGCCTTAGGTCGACGGTTAAACCCTCGGCGGCCAAACCGCCAATGGTTAGCCGCTGGCCCCATAGGCCTAAAGGCTCGGTTTTTTTTAGCCAGACCTGGCCGCCGGGCCCGTAATGCAGGCGGCTGGCCTTAAGCCGGCCATTGGCCGCCAAAGCCTTTAGCTCGGCCATGACGAGCGGATCGGCCCGGTTGGCCACGGCCACGCCCCCGGGCCCTAAGCCGGCGAACAGCTCGGCCTTGGCCCGGGCCACGGTCTTTAGGTCCCCAAAGGACTCTAGGTGGGCCGGCCCCAAGGCCGTGAGCAGCCCCACGTCGGGCCTGGCGATCTCCGTTAGGTAGGCCACGTCCCCCAGGGCCGAGGCCCCCATCTCCAAGACCGCGTAAACCGGGGCCACGGGGGCCCTTAAGGCCTTAAGAATGGAAAGGGGCAAGCCCACCTCGTTGTTGAGGTTGCCAGAGGTGGCCAAGACCTCGCGGCCTGGAAACTCCTCTTGGCCTTTGGCCGCGAGAATGAGCTTGGCCATTTCCTTGGCCGTGGTCTTGCCCACCGACCCAGAGACGGCCAGGGCTTTAAAGCCCAGATCGCGCCGGGCTCCCTTGGCCAAATGACCTAAAGCTTTGACCCCGTCTTTAACCATGACGACCGGCCGGCCGGCCCAGGCCCCGCGGTCGGCCACCGCGGCTAAGGCCCCGGCCCCTAAGGCCGCCTCAATAAAGTCGTGCCCATCGAAATTCGGCCCCCTAAGGGCCACGAAAAGATCGCCCGGGACGACGGCCCGGCTGTCCGAGCTGACTCCGCCGAAAGCCAAGTCCCCGGTCCCAGGCCCGACCCAGGCCCCGTGAACGTAGGCCAGGGCCGCGGACAGCTTAAGCCCTATGGCCATGGCCTTCGCCCGAATGGCTCCCTTTAGCCGCGGCTAAGGCCTCGGCGGCCACTAGGCGGTCGTCGAAAGGCGTTTTTTCTCGGTTAACGATCTGGTAGTCCTCGTGGCCCTTGCCGGCGATGAGCAACGCGTCGCCGGGCCGTAAAATCTCGACGGCAAGGCCGATGGCCCGCCGCCGGTCCGGCTCCACCAGATAGCCTTTGGCGGCCTGAGCCGCCAAAGGCCCTTGGGGCAAGGAGCCGGCGAAGCGGGCGAGGCCAATCTCGACCTCTTTAATAATGGCTAAAGGATCCTCCGTTCTGGGGTTATCCGAGGTCAAGACGGCCAGATCGGCCAGCCGCCCGACGACCTCGCCCATTTTAGGCCTTTTAGAGCGGTCGCGATCCCCGCCGCAGCCAAAAACGACCATTAGGCGGCCCTTGGTTAACGCCCTTAAGGCCGCCAGGGCGGTCTCAAGAGCCCCTGGCGTGTGGGCGTAGTCGACCAAAACCAAAGTCCCTTTGGGGCTTTTAACTTTCTCTAACCGCCCAGGAGCCCCCGGGGCCGCGGCCAGGGCCTTTTGAGCGACCGGGCCCGAGACGCCTAAAAGGCCGGCTAAGGCCACGGCGGCTAAAAGGTTTTGGGAGTTAAAGGCCCCGATTAAAGGGGAGTGTAACTCAAACTCGCTCCAAGGCGAGCGGACGGCCAAGATTTGGCCCCAAAGACCGTAGCGGGCCGCCACGGCCCGGACTTGGGCCTTTGGCCCAAAGCCAAAGCCTAGGGCCTTTTGGGGGCCCAATTCCTTTAATAGGCGCTCCCCGTAAGGGTCGTCTTGGCCCACGACCGCCCTCAAGGCTCCGTCGTCGATCAAGCCTTCGAAAAAAAGCTTTCTTTTGGCCAAAAAGTAATTTTCCAAATCGCCGTGAAAGTCCAAATGATCTTGGGTCAGGTTAGTGAAGAGGGCCTGGGAGAACCGATAGCCCGCCACTCGGCCCAAGGCCAAGGCGTGGGAGGAGACTTCCATGACCGCGACCTGGCAGCTGGCGGCGACCATATCGGCCAGGGTCCGACCCAACAGCGGCCCTTCCGGGGTGGTGTTGGGGGCGGGCCGGATTTCCCCGGGCCAGCGGTAGTTGACGGTGCCGACCACCCCGGTTTTACGCCCCTGGGCCAAAAGAATCGCCTCCAAAAGGTAGCTGACCGTGCTTTTGCCGTTGGTCCCGGTCAGCCCCACTAAAGCCAGCTTTTGGTCCGGTTGGCCGAAAATCTCCCGGCCGGCCCGGGAGACCGCGGCCCGAAAGCCAGGGCCCTTAAAGACGATCCTGGGACAGGCCAGGTCGGCCGACCTGGCCGACCCTTCCAAGAAGGCGGCCACCGCCCCGGCCGCAAGGGCGTTTCCAATAAAGTCGCGGCCGTCATGACCTTGGCCTTTAATGGCCGCGAAAAGGTCGCCTGGCCGGACGGCTCGGCTGTCCTCGGTGAGACCCGCGACCAAAGGGTCGCCGCCTTGGGCGGTTAAGCCTAGGCGGGCGGCTAGCTCGGTTAGCCTTAGGCCATTATTAACTTTAGGGGGCGCCAAAGCGGATCCTGGCCAATTGGCCGACGACCACCGGCGATCCCGGGGGCGGGTACTGCTGGTTGGCCAGCCCGCTGCCCGCGTACTCGACGGTCATTTGAAAGGGGCTTAAAAGGCCCATGACCTCGCGCATGGACAGGCCCTGGACGTTGGGCATGAGCCCTGGGGCCTCGCCCGCGGGCGGGGCGATCGCCGCCTCGGGCTCGGGAAGGCCGTCGAAGTCCAGGCTCTCGGCCGCGTAGCCCCGAAAATCCTGACCCAAGGCGGGGATAGGCCCGGCCTGGCCGCGGTCGCCTTTTTTCAGCTTGACCATTAAAAAATTGGCCGGGGCCGAGCCCGAGACCACGCCCGGGGCCCCGCTTGGGGAATGGCCTTTGGCCTCCACCGGCCAGGTCGGGTCCTGGGGTTCCTCAACCATGGGGACGTCTAGGAGCGGCAAGGCCTGCTCCATGATCTCCTTAAAGACCGGGGCGGCCACCTCCCCGCCGTAGTAGGCCGGCCAGGGCTCGTTTAAGGCCACGAAAACGCACAGTTCCGGATTATGGTAAGGGGCCACCCCGACGAAGGAGGCCACGTACTTGTCCCGGGAGTAGCTGGACTTGCCCGGTTGGACGGTCTGGGCCGTGCCCGTCTTGCCGGCCACCGGGTAGCCCGGGACGTCGGCCCTTCGGCCGGTGCCCTGGCGCATGGCGGCCATGCGCATCATGGCCAGGACCTGGCGGGCGGTCAGGGGGGAGACGACCTGACGGACTATCTGCGGGGTCATTTGCTCGACCAACCGGCCCTCGTCGTCGATGACCCGAGAAACCAAGGTCGGCCGCATGAGGGCCCCGTCGTTGGCTAAGGCGGCCACGGCCATGGCCATCTGGAGCGAGGTGGCCGAAAGGCCCTGGCCAAAGGCGATGGTGGCCGCGTCGACCGCGTACCATTCTTTAGGCGGCCTTAGACGCCCGGCCGACTCCCCCGAAGGGTAAGCGAGACCGGTCTTTTCGCCGAAGGCGAACCTCGTTAGGTAGTTGTATAGCTTATAGGGCCCTAAGCTCTCGCCGATTTTAATGGCCCCGACGTTCGAGGACACCTGGACGATGCGGCTGACCGAAAGGTCGCCGTAGCTGCCGGTGTCCCTTATGGAGGCGGCGGCCCCGTCGATTTTATACAGCCCGTTCTCGCAAAAGAACACGCTGTCCGGGGTCACCAGCTTTTCCTCCAAGGCGGCGGCCACGGTAAAGACTTTAAAGGTGGAGCCTGGCTCGAAGGGATCGGTTAAGACCTTGTTGCGGCGGTCGGCGCTCTCGCTTTCTTGGTAATTGTTAGGGTCAAAGGTGGGGTAGACGGCCGAGGCCAAGATCTCGCCGGTGCGCACCCGGACCACTAGGGCCTGGCCGCTTTTGGCGTTTCTTTCCGTCACGGCCTTGGCCAAGGCCTTTTCCGTCAGCCTTTGGATCTGGCGGTCCAAGGTTAGCATCACCGAGGCCCCTTTGGGCTGGCTGATGGCTTGGTCCGGCAGGTCCATAATTATCCGGCCCAAGCGGTCCTGGCGGACGACGACGCCCTTGGGGTTAACCCGCAAGCGATTGTCCAAGGCCAGCTCTAGGCCCTCTAGGCCTTGGCCGTCTTTACCCACGAACCCTAAAAGATGGGCGGCCAACGACCCGTTCGGGTACTCCCGGCGATACTCCTTTTTTAGCCGCACCCCCTTAATCTTTAAGGCCCGCATGGCCTTGGCCTCTTCCTCGGAGATATGGCGTTTGATCCAGGAATAGGTCCTTAGCTTAGGCTCGCGGTTAGGGGCGGTGGCGCTGGTGCCGGGAATGGACTTTAACTCCTCGAACTTTCTGGCCAAGTCCTCGTAGTCCATGTCCAGGGCCTGGGAGAGGGCGAGGACGGCCGCTCCGCGATCTTTGACCGCGTTGCCGTCCACGTAGACCGAGTCCACGGCCACGGAGGAGGCCAGCTTTTCCCCGTTGCGGTCGTAGATCTCGCCGCGAACCGTGCCTAAGTCGAAAAACCTCTCGGAAGTCTTTTTGGACTCCTTTAAAAGGGAGTCCCTTTTAATGAGCTGGATCTCGGCGGCTCGGACGACGATGGCCAGAAAGACGAAGGCGAAAACGAAAAGAAGCCATTTGAGGCGATCTTGCTGATATTTTGGCAATGGCCGCATAAAGTCTCCGCGCTACAGGGACTAAAGTTACTTCGCTATTGAGCCTTTATCCGTAGGCCCCTAGTCGACGACGACTATCTGGCCTTGGCTGGGGCTGACCAAGCCCAAGTCGCGCTGGGCCACGATCTCCAGATCGTCCAAAGAGGCCAGGCGAGCCAGCTCTATTTTTAAGCGCCTATTCTCTTCCCGTAATTGCACTTGGCGCTTGGTCAGCCGGGAAATGTCCATGCCCAGCTCGTTGTGGCTGTGGGAGACCCGGATGACGACCAAAAGCCCCAAGACCACGACCACGGCCGCCGCGGCCACGAGAAAAAAGTTTTTAACCGACAAAAAATGAAGCGTCTCGTCGGGCAGCCGGGCCAAAAGCTGGTTTTCCGGGCGTTGGTAGCTCTCCAGGCTCCGGCGTTCTTTCAGCCGCGACCTATTCCGGGACCCAGCCTGGACGGTTTTTTTCCATTTGGGTTGGGGGATGGCCACGGCTCCGCCCGGCAGAGGACCATTCTTATTGGAGGAAGTGAAAAGACCCATTAAGCCGACTCCGCGATTTTTTTTATCCAATAAATTTATTCTAGCCTTGCTCTTAAAATAATCAATATGAGTTATCGTCTATAATCAATGGCCTCGCAAAAAGTCCGGAAAAT
>JAITIH010000077.1 GCA_031279525.1 Deltaproteobacteria bacterium
GACTGTTGGCCCCGATGGCCTCGGCTGCGGCCTCGACCATGCTGCCGACGATGACCGAGTGGTGGTAGGTCCCGGGGGCGGCCAGCATGAGCTCTCGCAAAATGGGCCGGTTAAGGTTCCCTAACTCCAGGAGCTTAAGGTTGGTGGTGAAACCTAAGGTCATCTCGAAGAAGGGGATTAGGCCGCTGGCCACGATGCCGGAGAGCAGCCCGGAAAGAAGGGCCGCGTCCAGGTCGAAAAGGAGCTGAGAGGAGAAGACCGCCTGGCCGCTAAGGAGGGAAGCCCCAAAGACGGTCAGGCAGTTGACTAAGGCCACCAACCCCGCGGCCGGGATGAGGCGGGCCCGCTCGCTCATGCGATTGAGCCGCCAGATGGCGATCATGGCCCCGTTGCAGACGTAGACGAAGGCGATTAAAGAGTCCATTGGGGCGACGGCCGCGGCCGGGACGGCGCCTAAAAAAGTGACGAACAAGGTGCGTCTAAGGCCAAGGAAGGTCGCGCCGATGATTGAAATGGTGGCGAAGGGCATGGCCATGAAGACGGTATGGATCTCGATGTGGTCGAAACCGCGGGAAAGGTTTTGGCCTAAGCGATTCGACGACCAGGCCATGACCAGGTTCATGAGAATCAAAAAGGCGACTAGGATTAGGTCGCGGGCGGCGAAGACGTACTTCTTGTCGAAAAAGGCGACGACCTGGGAGACGGCCAGGAAAAGGACCATGACGACGAAGAGCCCTAAAGAGGACATGAGCCAGCGTCTAGGGGAGGCGGCCTCCCTTAGGGCGTTAAGCTTAAGGCTAATTAAGGGGGTGATTTTTTCGCCCTCCCTAGCCAAGAGTTCGCCCGGGGCCACGTAGTGGCGGATTTCCTTGACCGCGGCCACGGCCTGAAAGCGCTTTAGCTCCAGTTTTTCGTGGTCCAAGGCCAGGTTCGGGGCCAAGGAGGCCAGGGCCAGGCGGCCCGCTAGGCGGCCGTGGGTGGAGTTGGCCTCCAAATCCATAAGTCTCGCCCTTGAGCCCACCAAGAACTGGGCCTTAGGCCGGGTGAGCAAGGAGTCGTAAGGGACGAGGTTACTGACCCCAAGGCCTAGGCGGTCGATCTCGACATTGCGGCCAGCGTAGAGGTCGTGGTCCAGGTCGTCGGCCAAGACGCCTTGGGTTAAAAGCTCCAAGGTCAGCCAAGCCGCCGCTCTTTCCAGGCTCTCGCTAAAGCCGGCCCCCATGGCCTCGGCCAAGAGCTCGCCGCTGTCCGGGCCGCTAAAAAAAGCCTCGAATTCCTGCTTAAAGCGCTCGGGCAGATAGCCAAAGTAGACCATAAGTTCCCGGCCTTGCCGGAAGAGCTGGCGGATTTTGCCGATGGAGGCGTCGGTGGCTCGCTCGTCTAGGGTCAGGATGGGGGGAGTTTCCCGGAAAGCCTCAAGCCTAGCCGCGGCCGTGGCCAAAGGGTCGGGGACGGCGATCTCGCGGTCGGCCCGGATGGTCCGGTTGGCCACCTCGCCGACCAGGTACCTTTCCGGGGCTGGGTTGGACAAGAGGACCGTGGTCAAGGCCACCGCGACCACGAAGGAGACCTTAAGGCCAAAGCTGGCCGGGTCGTTCAACTTCTTGACGACGTTAAAGGGTTGGCCCGAGCGATGGCCTTTATGGGGGATGAGTTTTCCTAAGCTCTTAAGCCAATTCATGTTAACGTCCGCCCCGGCCAAAAAAAGGCCGATAGGGATCGCCGGTCGGCGTCATAAGCCGGCGGTTTTAGGGCCACTTAAAGTTAGCGGTCTTTGGTTAAGCCCGCCCTTGGCCTCTAAGGCCAAGAGCGATCCGGCCGCGATGGCCTTAGAGACCTCTGCCTGAGCCTTTAGGGCTTCGGGGCCCTTTTCCGCTCGTAGGCCTCCAGGATGGCCCGGACCAGGGGGTGGCGGACCACGTCGCTTTCGGTTAGGCGACAGAAGCTAATCCCCTTGACCCCTTGGAGGATCTCCATGGCCTCTAGCAACCCGCGCTTTTGGCCCTCGGGCAGGTCGCTTTGGCCCGGATCGCCGGTCACCACGGCCCGGGAGCCGGGCCCTAGGCGGGTGAGGAACATTTTCATTTGGGCCGGGGTGGTGTTCTGGGCCTCGTCCAAGATGACGAAGGCCCCGGACAGGGTCCTGCCGCGCATGAAAGCCAAAGGGGCCACCTCCAAGATCCTTCTTTCCCAAAGCCTTTGGAACTTGTCCGGGGCCAAGAGCTCGGCTAAGGCGTCGTAAAGGGGCCTTAAATAGGGGTCGATCTTTTCGGTTAGATCCCCGGGTAGAAACCCCAGCTTCTCGCCGGCCTCGACCGCTGGCCTAGTCAAGACCAACCGCGCGGCTTCGCCTTTGGCCAGGGCCGAAAGGGCCATGGCCACGGCTAAAAAGGTCTTGCCAGTCCCGGCCGGGCCTAGGCCAAAGACGAGGTCGCATTGGCTCATGGCCGTTAAGTAGGCCTTCTGGCCTAAGGTCCTAGGGACGATTAGGCCGGATTCCAGTTGGATTCGGGCCCCTTGGAAAAACTCCTCTAAGTCGAGGTTGGGCTCTTGTTTTAGAAGGGTGGCTAAGCATTCCACCTCCCAAGGGCTGGGGGTGGCCCCGGCGATGGGCAGACGCTCTAAGGCGGCCAGGGCCTTGTGGCCCAAGGCTCTCTTTTGGGGGTCCTCGTCGACGAAGATGACCTCCTCGCCGCGTTGGCCGACCGAAAGGCCGAGGCGCTCGGCTAAGATCTTAAGGTTGCGCGAGCCTGGGCCCAAGCGGGCCCAGCGGCCCCAGCGGGCCCCGTTTTCGCCCGCTAAGGTCTCTTTGGCCGAGTCGCGAGCCATCGCTTAAACCACCGCCGTGCCGATGGCCGCGTAGATGAGCAGCGAGGCCACGTCGTTGGCCGAGGTCACCACCGGGCCCGAGGCCAGGGCCGGGTCGACGTTGACGGTCCGGAAAAACAAGGGGGTCACGGCCCCTAAAAAAGCCGAGAACAAGACGGCGGCGGCGATGGAAAGGCCCACGGCCAAGCCCAGGCGCGGGGCGTGGAGGGACCCGGCGATGGCCGTGATGGCTAGGCCAAAGACTAAAGCCATGAACAACGAGACCTTCTGCTCCATGCCTAAGCTCCGGACGATTAAGCCCGGGGCGATGCGGCCGGTGGCCAGGCCTCTGACGGTGATGGTGGCCGACTGGGAGCCCACGGCCCCGGACAGGCTCATGACCATGGGCACGAAGGCCACTAGGGCTATGGTGGCCTGAAAGGAGGCCTCGAAAAACTTTAAGATAAAGCTCGTGATTATGCCCCCGCCTAAGTTGAACAAGAGCCAAGGCAGGCGCAGCCCGGCCCGGCGAATGGCCCCGGAAGTGTAAACCTCTTCCTCCGAGGAGCCGGCCAGGCGGTAGAAATCCTTGTCCGTCTCCTCGTCGACTACGTCTATGATGTCGTCCACCGTTATGCGGCCTAAAAGGCGGTTTTGGCTGTCCACCACCGGGGCCGAGCGCACGTCGTACTTTTTAAACTTCTGGGCCACGGTCTCTTGGCCTTCGTCGACCCGGACCACTAAGGCTAAGCCAGGGGCCTTTTGGATCAGCTGGCTTAAGGTCTCGTCGGGGTAGGCCAACAAAAGGTCCTTAAGGCTCACTTCCCCCTGAAGGGCCCGGGCTTGATCCACCACGTAAATGGAGGACAAGTCGCCTAAGTCCTCGGAGGCGGCCCTGATGGCCCCGACCACGTTGGCCACGGTGTCGGAACCCGAGGCGGCCACCAGCTCCAGCTGCATGAGGCCGCCGGCCGTCTCCTCGTCGTACATCAAAAGGCGCCGGACCTCGCCGGACTCCAAAGAGCCAATGGCGTTTAAGACTTCCTCGGCCGCGTCGTCGCTAAGGTCCCCCACGATGTCGGCGGCGTCGTCGGAGTCCATCTCGGCCACCATCTGGGTCAGCTTCTCGCGAGGTAGGCCTAAGCTGACCTGGTCTCGGCTGGACTCGGACAGTTCCACCAAAACCTCGGCGGCCTGGCCGATGTCCAAAAGAGACATCACCTTGATGGTGTCTTCCATGTCCAAGGGCCCTAAGGCCTCGGCCACGTCGGCCGGGTGGAGGGCCGAAAGGAGCCCGGCTAGCTCGCTTTCCCGGCCTTCTTCTAACAAGGGCTGGAGATTGAGGATGGGCGCGGAGCTCATGGGCGGGCCTTTAAGGCGAGGCCAAGGGCCCCGGGCCGGGCCAGGGCCCGGTCCCAAAGCCCGCGGCCCAAGGCCGCGGCCCAAGATTGGGGCCTAAAGAAAGCCGCCTTAGGCCTTGGGGCTAAAGGGCCGGCCTTAGGCCGAGGCGAGCCGTCTAAGGGCGGGCGGCCCAAAGGCGCGGCCCTACGGGCCAGGCGAGAAAGGGGCAAAGGGGTCACCTGGCGAGGGGGAAGACTAGTTCCAAAGGCCCTTGGGGGCCTAAAGGGCCTAAGTCCTGGCCATTCCACTCGACCCTTAGGGCTTGGCCGTCGCCGGCGATGACGGCGATGGACTTTTGGCCGTCGAAGGTTTGGCTCTGGCCGGGCTGAAAATACACGAACCGCAAAGCCCCGTCGTCGACCAGGATCTGGCTCCAGGTGGCTTTGACGGCTCGCAAGACCAACCGGCCCCCGGCTTGGGGGGCGGCCTGGCTTTGGTCGGCGGGGCTTAGGCCGCCTAGGCTTGGGGCGGCCGAGGGGCTTAAGGGGGGCGAGGCCAATTGGCCTCCGGAGGCTGGGCTTGGGCCCGGGGACAAGCCCTGCGGCCTTGCCGGGGCGTTAAAGTTTAAAAAGGGCAAATACCCGGTCGCCAGCCGGCGAAAGGCCGGGTTTAGGAAGAAAAGGGCCACGGCCGCGGCCAGGATGAGGATGATTATCATGGCCGTAAGGCCCAAACTGCCGCCGCCGTCGTCGATGATGTCGGCCTCGACGTACTTTTTTTGGAGGGGCCGGCCTGGCGACTCCTCTTTATTGCCGGAAAGGCGCCGGTACTCGCCCAAAAAGGCCTCGGGATCGAGGCTCATGGCCCCGGCCATGGTCTTTAAAAAACCCCTGGCGTAAACCGGGGGCAAGTGGGCGAAGCGGCCGTCCTCCATCTTGGCGATCTGATCGATGGCGATCCGAGTCTTCGAGGCTAAGTCGTTCCTGGTCAGGCCGGCTTTTTCCCGTTCTTCCGACAAAAGCCGCCCCAAGCTTTCCAGCGAGGGACTTTCGGGGTGAGTTTTTTCGGCCACGAAAGCTCCAAACATTTCTGCCGCGCCAAAGGCAAGCGCGGAAAATTACAGGGAAATTCGGACGACGGCTTTACTTCTCAGTTCGGCCATCCAGGAGTCGAATTTTTGGCGCAGCTTGATCTGCTCAAGCTGGCGCCTGGCCGAGGCCCTTTCGCTATCGGAAAATTCCGAGGGTTCTTTTTTGCCTCTCCTCCTCCTCTTTTTAGGCTTTTCCGGCTCCGGGCGCTTTTCGCGCGGAGGCGGCGGGGCGGCGGACACGGTGGTCATGAGCAGGACGGCCTGGCCCCCGTTTAAGGGTTCGCTGACCTCGCCCGGGGTCAGCCGTCGGGCCACGGCCTGCAGCTGAGGCTGGAGCTCGCTCACGGTCAGGTTGTTCCCGGCGTCCCCGCCTTTGTCCTTGCCCGGGCCTTCGGAGTAGCGGGTGGCCGCCTCGGAAAAGGTCAGCCCGGCCTCGATCTCGGCCTTGATCTGCCGAGCCCGGGCCATGACCTTATTGGCTTGGGAAGGGGAGGAGGCCAAGAAAATCATGAGCACCCGGTCGTCGTCGGCCGAACCGAAGCCGGACAAAGGTCCGGGCGCGGGCCTGGGTCCCTCGCCCCTTAAAAAAGCCGTGATCTCGGCCTCGGTGACCACGATTTTGCTCATGAGCCTAAGGCCTAAGATCTTGTTCTTTAAAAGCTCAAGCTTAAGCCCGGACCGAAAGGCGGGCAGGTTGGTCCCGCCCTTGGTCAAGGAGGCCTTAAACTGCTCCGGGGTGAGTTTGTTGTCCTCCATGATGGATTTCACGGCCTCGTCGATCTCGGCCTCTGAGACCATGATTCCTTGTCGCTTGGCATCCTGGTTGACCAGCTCTTGCTCGATCAACAGGCCTAAAACTTCTCGTTGGACGTCCCCGCCCTGGGCGACGATGGAGTCTTTCTGGGCTTGGGGGATGAGCTTCATCTGGGCTTCGAGCTCGCTTAAGGTGATGACTTCGCGGTTGACTTGGGCCACGATGCGGTCGACCACCGGGGCGGCGGAGGCCGGGGCAGCGGTCCACAGGGCCGCGGTCAAGAACGCCGCGGCCCCCGCGAGGGCCGCGATGAGCGAAGATCGGTTAGTTCGGCGTTCGCGCATAGGTAAAATCCTCTGGCGGATATCTTATGGGGCCAAGCCAATCAAAGCCTTATGGCCCGCTGACCAAGCCTTGGCGCGCTTGCGAGGGCCGGGGGTCAATGGTAATATTAAATCAGAAAAAACAATACTATAAGCGCAATTACCAAGAGGTTATTGTCTGTTTAACGCCAATGTAAGTTCCGGGCGATTCGGAAGCTTTGTTCCAATCTTATAGATTAAGGCTCTTAAAATCAAGTTTTTCGAATGCCCAGAAAATGGGGTCAAAAACGGGGGGCCCAACGGAACGAGGCTTAGGCCTCTAAGGCCGCCGCCGGGCCAAATTAGGCCAAAATTTGGACCAAAATTTGGCTTGATTAAATTTCTCAAAGGCTATATTGTAAATATTCATAAAGGAGCGTTAGACCAATATGCCAAGAAAAATAGTCATTACTCAAGAAGAATACGAAAAGGCGCTTAAAATTAGGGAAGAAACCAAGGACGACCCTTTTACGCACCGGATGGCCCTGGCCGTCATTTGGTTTTACAACCACCCCAATTCCACCACGATTGACGCGGCCGAGGTCTTTGGCGTGACCCGGGGCGTTCTGTTCAAGGACCTGCAGTACTTCCGGAAACCCGAAACTATCCCCAAAACCAGGCGAAAAAGGCGCTTATCGACGTAAAAAGCCCTATTTAGCCATTTTCGCCCCGTCTTTCGCTTTGGTCAAGCCTAAAATAGCGAGAGCCGACCGCCCCGCCCTAAAGCGGACCGGGCCGCGAGACCGCCCGGCTCCCCGCATTCCCGCCCAACCAGCCCATGACCCTCCCTCTAGCCCCGAAAAGCCTTGGCCTCTATACCACGCCAACTCCCTTGCCGATTAGGCTCGTTAGGGCCAAATCCGCCAGATTATGCCGCCTCAAGGACGGCTCGCCTAAGGCCGAACCATAACCGAATCTTTAACGGGGGGTCATAAAACTTCACCCATTTTGGCGCTAGTTAGAAATAACTATATTCAACAACTTTATTCGTAAAATTATATATTACTTAATTACTCGGACTTAATAGCTATTATATTATACATATAAGGCCGGAGTACACTTGTAGCACATTGCTTTTTATCATAAAAATGACCTTAGCGCGACTTAGACTTATCTTAGGGGACTGAAAATAAATAAAGTCCCAACGCGTAAATCTAAGACAGGCTCTTACCACAATTTTTTAGGCTCTTAACCTCCATCTGGGATGGGGGGCTTTGGGAAGCCTAAATCCGTGACTATCCTTAAATCTTGGGGCTGGATTTACGTTCCCCAAAAAAGCTTTTGGGCGAGCTGGCCGCAAGGGTTTAAGAGATTGCGCAAGGAAACGACCCCTTTCCCAGCCAGTCCTTAGGTAGAGGAGGAGGCCTAACGGATTGTCACGGAAATTAAGCGCAAAGGAGATCAAATTAACGAAACGAGCCATAGGCTAAACTTCGCTCAATGGTTATGTCGCCTAAGACGCCTTGGGGAAAAATCTTTGGTCCGTTGGAGGCTTGAGCGCGTTTTCCCGCCGGAGCCGAAACATTAAAATTAGGTGCAATTTTTTCATCTAAGAAAATACAAAACATTATATATCAGCTTAAGACAAGAAAAAAATCACTATAAAAATTATTTAGGCGCTTAATCAGTGATCGTCGTAGCGCCTTCGCCTTGGTTTTTGAAATTAAAAGCCTTAGAATAGGCCATTTCTAAAAGTTATTGTTAAAGATTCGGTTAACTCTTCCAGCTAGGGCGGAGGCGCCGGAAGTCTACGTCGTGTTTTTCCATGCAAAGCTCATCTTCCGCTCGGTTAGGCCTATGGCGGCTGGCGGCCTACGGTCGCGTGGCCCCCGGCTTTTTCTTAAGGCCTCGACGATCAGCCTTCTTTCCAAAGAAGCGACGGCCACATCTTAAGGTTTTAGGCTCCTTTTTGAGGCTCTGGCCCTGGAGCCAGGCCGGCGGACGCCGGGCCTCGATCGCGCCCTCCGGCCCGCGGAGGACCACGGCCCGCTCAATGACGTTCTCCAGCTCCCGGACGTCGCCCGGCCACTCGTAGACCCTTAAGAGGCCGTGGGCCTCGTTGGA
>JAITIH010000082.1 GCA_031279525.1 Deltaproteobacteria bacterium
CCCAGCTCCAGCAGGAAAAACTGGTCGGCCGGGTCTTGGAGCTTAACGGCTTAGACCCCCAGACGGGCCTGCCGCACCGCAGCCACTTCTTGGAACGATTAGACCGCCAAATCGAGATCGCCGCGGTCAAAAAACAAGATCTTCTTCTCACCATCTTAGGCATCTCCGGGCTAGGCCGCCACGCCGTCAGCCACGGCCAAGCGGCCACCCGGGAGCTTTTGCGCTCCTTGTCCATGCTTTTGCTCCAAAACTCCCCAGAAACCTGGGAGTCCTGGGAAATCGGCCACGTCTCCTACGGGATCTTCGCCCTGTCCGCCCCGGGCGAGGAGGAGGAAAAAATGGACAAAGCCATCCTCATGTTCAAAAAACGCCTATTAGACGTTTTTGGCCAATCCGGCTTCAGCTGCCACCAGGCCAGGGTCGTCTCCCCTAAAGACGGAACGAAACCCGAGGCCTTACTGGAGGCCGCCCTGACCGCCTTAGCCGAGGCCGCCGCCTGACCGCCTTAGCCAGCTCCTTTTTAACGCCCTATCCATGGCTAACCCGCGCCCTTCGCCCACCTTACGCCCCGCCTTCCCGCCTGGCTTAAGCTTGGCCCCCAGCCGCCGAAAAGGCCCAAGGGCCGGCCTATTGGCCTTTACGCCTTAAGCCCCCTAAGCCGCGTCTTTAGGCTTAAAGGCGACGGAACCGCGATTTTTATAATGAATTTTGGGAGGTTGGCCTAAACCCAAGATAGACCGGGGTCCTGGCCCTAAAACCCCAAGGCGTGGCCTAAAGGGGGCCCGCCAAATTGGCGGCTATTTTCCCCATCCCGCCCCCATTAGCAAATAACCCTTGATTTTCATTGAAAAAGATTGTTTATTTATATAAGTTCGAGGGGGTAGGCGCTTACTCTTTTTTTCCCGACTGCCCATTAAAGCCGGGTTTAGCCCTTAAGGGAGATTACATGGATTTCAGCAAGTTCGACCTTCTGGAAACCCGCCTAGGGTCGCTATTGGACCGCCTTAAGGCCTTGGAAAAAGACAATTTATCCTTGAAAGCCGACCTTGAGGCCGCCCGCGGCGAGCTGAATTTGGCCACGCGGCAGAACGCCGACCTGGTCAAATCCCGAGACGCGGTGGTCGTCAGAATCGACGCTCTCTTAGAGCGCCTAACCCAATCCGGCTTGGCCGACTGAGCGGCCTATAGCCCCAAAACCAGGGGTCGGTTGGCCCCTATATATATAGTGGTGGAAGCGATTAAAACTTCGCGATTATGAACGAGCCAGGCGCCAAAATCCCTCCGTCGGAAGAACGGGACGGAGCCGGAGGTCAGACCGCCCAAGTGGTGGACGTGGAGATTTTGGAGCGTCATTACCAGATCCGGTGCGAAAGGCCTGAGCTGATCGCCTGGATCGCCCAGTTGGTCAACGAGCAGGCGGCCTCCATCCGCCAGCTCTCCCCTGAATCCGATCTTTCCGATCAAGACGTCCTGGTCCGGGTTTCTTTCCGGTTGGCCTTAAGTCTTTATCACGGCCGCCGGGAGCTAGAATCGCTAAAGGAAGCCGCTAAAGCGGCCGAAGCCCGAATAGAGAGCCTGGCCAGAGCCATCGAAAACCTTTTGCCCCCCGCGTAAGCGAGCGACAGTCGCGGCGACCGTAGCCTTTGGGAAACATATAAACGCTAGCCCCTTTTTTTTGGGCGACGTTGGCTTTTTTTCCCAACGCTATCATTCGCCTTATTATATAGTTTTTTTTGGAGAAAAAATGAATATAAACCTGCCTATTCTGGCTATTTCTATAGTTCTTGTCCTATTTTTGGGTTTTTATTTTGGTTTCTGGTGGCGAAAAAAAGTATTTGAAACGAAAATCAAAGATATAGAGTCTTACGCGCAAAAAATCATTAACGAAGCCCAAAGGGACGTGGTCAACATCAAAAAGGAGGCCCACCTGCAGGGTCAAGATCTCGTTTTTCTCATGAAAAGCGATTTCGAAAAAGAGATGAACGAACGGCGAGTCGAGCAGAAGCGCCAAGAGGACCGCTTAATCCAAAAAGAGGAAAATTTTGAACGCCGCTCCGAGACCTTGGCCCAACGCGAGGCCACGGTGGCCAAGCAAGAGTCGGATCTAGTCAAAAAAGAAAAGGAAAACGGTCAGAAAGCCGAGGAGCTTAGCCACCTCATGTTGGAGCAAACCCAAGCCTTGGAAAGAACGGCCCAACTGACCGCCACCGAGGCCAAGGAGCTTTTGCTCCGGAACATGGAGGACGAGGTTCGGCACGAGGGGGCCCGACTCATCCGCCGGGTGGAGGCCGAGACTAGGGAGATCGCCGACAAAAAAGCCAAAGAAATCCTGGCCTTGGCCGTCAAACGCTACGCCGGGGACTACGTGGCCGAGCACACCATCTCGGTGGTTAACCTGCCCAACGAGGACATGAAGGGCCGCATCATCGGCCGAGAGGGCCGCAACATCCGCACCATCGAGGCCACCACCGGGGTCGACCTGATTATCGACGACACTCCCGAGGCGGTCATCTTGTCCTCCTTTTCCCCGCTGCGCCGGGAAATCGCCCGCCAGGCCCTAGAGCGACTCATCGTCGACGGCCGGATCCACCCGGCCCGCATTGAGGAGATCGTCGGCAAAGTCAACGAGGAGATGGAGCAGTCCTTAAAGGAAATCGGTAAGGAAGCCGCTTTCGACGTGGGGGTCCACGGCATCCACCACGAGCTGATTAAGCTTTTGGGCAAGCTAAAGTACCGGACCAGCTACGCCCAGAACGTCCTCCAGCACTCCATGGAGGTGGCCTTCCTCTGCGGGGTCATGGCCGCGGAGCTTGGCCAGAACGTCAAGCAAGCCAAAAGGGCCGGGCTCCTCCACGACATCGGCAAAGCCGTGGACCACGAAATCGAGGGCCCCCATGGCCTAATTGGGGCTGACTTAGCAAAACGCTACGGCGAGTCCCCGGCCGTGGTCCACGCCATCATGGCCCACCACGAGGACACCCCGCCGGAGAGCGTTTTAGACGTGTTGGTCCAGGCCGCCGACACCCTTTCCGGGGCCCGGCCCGGGGCCCGGCGAGAAATGCTGGAGACCTACGTCAAGCGCTTAGAGGACTTAGAGCGCATCGCCAACTCCTTCGTGGGCATCTCGAAGACTTACGCCATCCAAGCCGGCCGGGAGGTGCGCATCATGGTCAACAGCGACCAGGTGTCGGACGACCTGGCCCAAGTCCTGGCCAACGACATCTGCCGCCAAGTGGAAAAGGAAATGTCCTACCCTGGCCAGATCAAAGTGACCGTCATTCGGGAGACCAGGGCGGTGGGCTACGCTAAGTAGCCTTTTTTTAGGGGTGGCGGCCTTTTTGGCTTCTCGATCGCCAAAAAAAGCCTTCCGGCTTAAGGCCCCCGCCCGCGACCTAAGGCCTTTGGCCGGCTTAGGCCCCGCCATACGTAAATCGTGCGAGATCGACTCATGAGAATTAAGTTCTGGGGAGTCCGCGGCTCTATCCCCTGTCCGCCATCCAAAGAGGACATCCGGGCTAAAATCCTAGCCGCCCTAAAACTTTGGCCAGGCGGCGGCGACCCGGAAGCCTTCCTCGACTCCTTGCCGCCTTACGCGACCGGCCCGGTCGGCGGCAACACCATTTGCCTGGAGATGAGCGACGACGAAGACTTGCTAATCTTCGACGCCGGCACTGGCCTTCGGGATTTAGGCCACTCCTTGGTCGCCAGCACCTTGACCGAGATTTTCGAGCAATTTTTCGCCACCGAAAAGATGCCCCTAATCCCAGTCGACCGCTCCCCAAACGGCGAG
>JAITIH010000333.1 GCA_031279525.1 Deltaproteobacteria bacterium
CTTGGGGGCAGACCGGCGGGGCCAGGAAGGGCCAGCGCTCGTCTAAGCGGCGCGGCTTTTGGCGGTTGGCGCAGCCAGGGTTTAAGCAGCCAAGGCGTAAGGGCTGGCGGTGATTAAAGTCTTGAGCTTTGGCCTGGTTAATCAAGACGTAAGGCCAGCCGCAGCGCGGGCAGTGCCGAAAGCCTTTAGGCCCCAGCTTTTCGGCGATGAGGGGGGCCTGAGCCACCTGGGCCGCGATGGGGGCGGCCTTTGGGATCTCTAAGGCCCACAGCCAGTTCCAGTCCGGCCGGCCGGAGGCGAGCCAGCCCGGGGCGCCCCAAGCGAAATACCTCTGGTCGATGACCCCCACCAGATCCGGGAAGCCCTGGGCCACCACCACCTGGGCCCCAAAGAGCTTTAGGTCTCGAATGACCACGTCGCAGTACTTGCGCTGGCTCGGGTCTGGGGCCTGGGCCAAAACGACTATCTTCACCTGGCGGTTTAAGGCCGCCTGAAAATGGACCGACAGCGGCGTCCACCAGGCCGGCTCGAAGGGGGGCAGAAAGAAGATGGCTTCCTTTTGGGCCCGGTTTAAGGCCTCCCACATAGTGACGCTAGTCGCGGGCGGCCAGCGGAAGGCCGGCCGGCAGGGGGTCGCGGACCGCCACAGGCGGCTTAGAGGAGATTTGAGCGAAAGGGTCTCGATAATGGCCTCGTCGCCGACTAGGGCCAAAGCCCCGGCGGCTAGGCCATAGGCCGAAAGGAGGGCCGACCCGCCCTCGGCCGGCCAGGCCCAGGGGTGCTCCTGGCCTAAGGCCGTGTCTAAGACGACTAGGGCCGCCGGCGGCCAGTCGGCCAGCTCGGAGGGTTGGCCGGCGGCCACCCCATGGGCTAAGGGGCCTAGGTCGGCCAAAAGAGCCCTTAGGAAGGCCCCTTGGGCCGGGGAGGGGGCCAGGACGTAAATCAAATCCTCAGGGTCGGCCAGTTTTTTGGCGGCTAAGGCCAGCTGGGCCGAGGCTAAGGCCGAGACCGGGTTAAAGGGCCCGACCTCGCCCGGGGCTCGCCAGACCGGCCCCCAAGGCCCGCCCCAGCTAAAGGAGTTTATGGGGTTGGTTAAGCCGAAATCCAATAGCCACGGGAACCGCGAAGGGTCGGGCGGGTCCAAAAAACCGCTTTCCGGGAAAGGCCCGGCCAAGACGCCCGGGGAGCGGGCCTTTAAGGCCAGGGTCGGGCCTAAAAAAGAGCTAAAGGGCCGGGTTTTTTGGTCAAAGGGCCCGCCGGCCCAGGCCCAGGCCGTGAAGTCGCCTAAGACGGCCAACCGCCGAGTAGGCCACTGGGCCAGGTTGGCCAAGGCCGCCCGGTGGGCCGGGTCGCGGCCTTGGGGGCTGGCCACCAAAAGGTTGTCGACGGGCCCGGCCAGGGCCAAATGCTCGGGGTCGACCCAGCCGGGAAAGGCTAGGACCGCCGGCTTTTCGGCCCAAATGGCCTGGGCCGCCCCGGCCCTGGAAAAAGACCCGGCCACCTCGACGGCCCGGTCGGCCAGCCGCCTGGTCTCGGCCTCCAGCCCTTTTATCATTTCCTCTAGGGCCGGCGGCGGCGGGTAATCTTTGACGGACTTTTCCGCGGCCTCGATTTTTTCCCTAAGGCTTTTGGCTTCGGCCAAAAGGGCCTCTTTTTCTCGGCGAGCCCGGGCCATGTCGCCCTCGGCCGCCTCCAGATGGCTTAAGGCTAGGCCCTGGCTTTTGGGGCTTTTCTTCTTCCGGAAGATCGACCAAAAAGACCGGCTGGGCCGGGTCTCGGTCCAATAGTCTCGGGCCGAGGCCAGCTCCCCGGACAAAAAACCCCAGACCGTCTCGCGGCTTTTGGCTTCCTGGGCCAGGCGGGAGAGGTCCTTTTCGAGGGTGGCTAATCCCCGCCAGGCCTTAAGTTGGTCTTTGGCCGCCTTTTCCCGATTCTTTTGCCGCTCAAGGTTGGCCCTGGCTTTGGCCACTTCCGCCGCGTGCTCTTTGGCCTTTTCGTCTAAAAGACGCGAAAGCTCGATGGCGGCCAGATCCGGATTCAGGGCCGGGCCCAAATGCAAGGTCGGCCGGCCGTCTTGGTTTAAGGCCCGGGCCAGGGCGGCTAAAATCTCCTCGGAGTCGGCCAGAATCCATAAGGTCTCGTCCTTAGGCAGAGCGAGGGCCGTCTGGGCCGCCGTCTCTCCGGTCAAGGGCCGATCCCAGACGAAGCTAACCCCTAATGGGAGATAGCGAGGAGCGGGCGTCCAGCCCGGGGCCGGGTCGAAGGGGGCCAAAGGCTCGTCGCCGGGTGGGTCAAAGTCGCCCACGCTGGCTAGCCAGGCGGTCTGCGGGTCCAAAAACTCGGCCGCGGCCAAGACCCCCGGCGAGTTGGCCGAAGGCGGCAGGGGCGGGTCGCCGGCCGGCCAAAAGGCGGCCCGGCCCCCGGTCTCGGCTAAGGGAAAAGGCTCTAAAGTCGCGAAAAGGGCCTTAGGCCCAGGCGGGGAAATAAGCCAAGCCTCGCAAGAGCGATCGCCGGAAGTTAGGCGGCCGCGGCTGCCCGGCGACTGGGGGCCGCCTAGGCAGGCGAAGGAGTAGAGGCCAGGGCCACCCCCGGCCCTAGCTCGGGCCGCCTCGGCTAGCCCAAGGCCGCTTAAGCCCACTTGGCCAGGACGGGATCCTTCTGGCTTAGGTCCGCCAAAAGCCCTAAAGCCGGCCGGCGGGAGGGCGACTAAGGGCCTAGAAAGGCGCTCGCCTCCGGCCAAAGACAGCTCGGCGGGCGCCGGCGGAAAGGTCAGATAGTCGCTAAGGGCCGATTTGGGAGCCGAGCCAGAAGGGGAGCTTTGGGCCTTAAGGCCAAAGGGCTTGGTCATGGGGCCTATTTCGCCTTTAAAGAGCCTTCGGCCCCAGGCGTAAGGGCCAAGATGGGTTTAGGAAAGCGGTCATTGACCGTAAGGGTTAGGTTTAGATCGTTTAAGACCAGGGGAGCGTAATCGTTGGCCGCGGCCTCGGCGGTCGTAAGGCCTAAAGGGCCGGCCAGGCCGCGATCTTTGGTCATCTTTTGGATCGAGGACAAAGGATAGCCCGGCGGCGGCGACCACTTAAGGGCCAAATCGCCCGGCTCGGCGAAAAAGGCCTGGATTTCCCCGGCCAGGGCCAAGGGGTCGGCCAATCGGCCTTGGGTGGCGGCGACGAAGTCGGAAAGAGCGTCATTTAAGACTCGATCGGGGCCAAGCTCGGATCTCACTTGGGCCGCGTAGGCCGCTAGCCAGGCCTTGGCTAACCCCTGGTCGGCGTAGAGGATCTCCCCAGGGCCAAAGCCGGTGGCTAGGGACAAGGCGTTAACCCGGCCTTTGGCTAAGGAGGCGAAAAATTCCCCAGGCCCCCAAAAGCTAAGCTTAAGCTCGCCTTGGCCCTTTAAGCTTAAGCTGGCCGTCGCCTCCTTTGACCCCTGGCCTTTGGGGAGGCTTAGGCTAAACTCGCCGGCCGCTTTGGGGCCTACGGCCTCCCAAAGGGCCAAAGCGGCCGGATCGTTTAAATGGCCCTTGGCTTTAGCCGCCGAAAGGGCTAGATCCGGCCGGTCGAAGGCGAAGTCGGTTAAGGTTAGGCGAGTGGCCTTATCGTCGGCTAAGTTGGACCACTGGCCTTTGGCCAAAGCCAAGCCTTGGCCCTCTTGGCCCGGCTCCTTTGGCCCAAGGCTCGCGGCCAGGCCCAAGACCTCCAGCTCGCCCACGGCCGCGAAGGCTTGGATTAGGCCGGCTAAGCTTTGGCCGTCGATTACGCCCAAGTCCCAAGGCCTGACGGCGGTCGCGGCCAAAGAGCTTATGGCCAGCCGGCCTTTGAGGCTTTCTAGGCTTAGCCCGCTTAAGGTCACGCTCTCGACGAAGGTCAAAGAGAGGCCATTTACGGCTAGGGCCTCTAGGCTCAGCGAGGTCAAAGGCGGGCCGCCGGCCGGCTGGCTTTGGCCTAAATCTTCCGCGGGGTTTTGGGGGGTTAGGTCGGACTGCGGAGCCAGACTTTCCTGGATCCAAGGGCTAGCCGCTGGGACCTTAAGGCTTAGGTCGGTTAGCTTAAGGTAGGCCAGGCCATAATCGTCGGGGCCGTCCGGGGCGGCTTGGCGAAAAAATTTTAAGCTTAAGGTTTTAAGGGATCCGGACGTTTTGGGTTCAAGGCCCGCCTGGTAGGTCGCGCCGCGGACTTCGACGGGGGCGTCGGCGAAGGGCGTAAGCCAATCGGAAAGACCTAAAGAAGCCTTAAGAATCTTGACGGCGGAAAGGCCGCTTACGCGGATTTCGGCGAACTCTAGGCTATCCGGCTCGGACGTGGACCGGGCGAATTTGAGGCCTTTAACGGTTAGGCGGTTTAGGAAAAGCCCTAAATCAAGGCTTTGGCTGGAGACGCTTTGAAAATAGCCCTCCTCCCCTAAGTCCCGGTTCAGCCATTTGGCCAAGAAAATTCGCGGCCCAAAAGCGAGGAAAGCCAGGGCCGCGAAGGCCAGAAGGCAAAGGGCCATTAAGGCCAGCCTAGGTGGGCGGGGCGCAAG
>JAITIH010000239.1 GCA_031279525.1 Deltaproteobacteria bacterium
TCGAAGAGGAGATCGGCCGTGAACTCGCCCACGCCCGGCAGCCTCAGCAGGGACTGGTAGCCCTCCTTGAGGGCCCGCTGGTACTTGCTCTCGCTCTTGACGTCGATGCGCCAGCCCACCAGGCGGGAGGCCAGGCGGACGTTCTGGCCCTTGCGGCCGATGGCCAGCGAGAGCTGCTCGTCGGGCACCACCACCTCCAGGGAGCGGGCCGCCTCGTCCATGACCACCCGGATGACCCCGGCCGGGGCCAGGGCGCTGGCCACGTAATGGACCACGTCGGGGCTAAAGGGGATAATGTCGATCTTCTCCCCTTTCAATTCTTGGACCACGCCCTGGACCCGCGAGCCCCTAAGGCCCACGCAGGCCCCCACCGGGTCTATCTCGCTGTCCATGGTGCTGACGGCGATCTTGGAGCGGCTGCCGGGCTCGCGGGCCACGGAAATTATTTTGACGATGCCCTCGGAGATCTCCGGGACCTCGGCCTCGAAAAGGGCGGCCAAAAAGTCGGGATGGGTCCTAGACAGGATAATCTGGGGCCCGCGGCTGACGAGCTTCGCGTCGATGATTAAGGCCCTAATGCGCTCGCCGCGGTGAAAATAGTTCTCCCTAGGGATCTGCTCGGAGGCGGGCAAAAGAGCCTCGGCCCGGCCTAGGCTTAAAACGATGTTGCCCTTGTCGACCCTTTGTATGGTGCCGTTGACTATCTCGCCAACCCGATCTTTGTAATCGTCGAAAATAAGGTCCCGCTCGGCGTCTTTCATCCGCTGGATAATGACCTGCTTGGCCGACTGGGCGGCGATGCGCCCAAAATTGGAGGCGTCCAGCTTCACGCCCAGCTCCTCGCCCACCGAGGACTCCGGGTCCAGCTTCCTGGCCTCGTCCAGGGCGATCTGGGTCTCGGAGTCGGTGACTTCCAGGACCACTTCCTTGTACCGGAAGATGTCGATGTCCCCGTTTTCCTCGTTGTAGGTCACCTCGAAGTTGTCGTTCATGCCGTATTTGCGCTTAGCCGCCGACAAGATGGACTCTTCCAAGGTCTCGATAAGGACCGCTTTGTCTATGCCCTTGTCTCGGCTGATTTGATCGACTATTCTTTTCAGGTCAAGATTCATTGCACCACCCTAAGGCTGCCCTTGACCTTACGGCCAAAGGAGGATTTGGGGTTTGGAAAAAGGCCCAGCCCATGGCCGCTTTGGCCAAGCGGGCTTGGCCAAAAATAAGGTCCATTGGGGCCCGCGCCGAGAAAAGGCGCCCCGGCCGAATTTGGCCTACGCAACTGAGTTAATGGGGCCGCCGTCGACTTCGCCCCCGGCTCCTTTTTTAGGGGGGACTTGACCCAAATCTTCAAATTCCGGGATCAAAGAGGCCTTAAGCCCCGGAGCGTACTCGAAGGCGATCTCCCCTTCCGGGGCAATCAACCTCAAGGGCCCCTCGGCCGTGGCCAAGCGCCCTTTGCGGCGAACCTTTCGGCCGTCCACCGTCAGATCGATTTTCGCGAGACGCCCGGAAAAGCGCCGGAAATCCTCTTCTTTCAAAAGCGGCCGGTCAAGGCCCGGGGAGGCGACCTCTAAGACGTAAGGCGGGCCGTCAAGGCCGTCCGCCTCGTCCAAAAGAGCCGAAAGCTTTCTGGCCACGGCCGCGCACTCGCCAATGGTCACCCCTAAGTCGCCTAAGTCCCCCGCGGCCGGGCCAGGCCAGGGGCGGTCGACGACCACTCGAACGACCCGCCGGCCGTCGGCTAGGGCCGTCTCCACGTCGACTAGCTCCAAGCCCATCGGGCCCATGAGGCCCTGGGCTAAGGGCTTTAATTTCTCAATTAGGCTCGCGAGGGCTTGGCCGGACAAAACCGGCGGCTTTTTGGGGGCCGCGGGGCGGCGCGCTCGGGGAGCTTTGGGGCCTTTGGCCATTCTTAGTCCGAATAATAAAAAATAAAAGCGGGCATGGGCCCACTTCCTAGAAAAAGGGGGATTAATTGTCCGCGAAACCCTTTTCCCAGGCGGGAAAAGAGCCGGTCCGGCAGCCGCTTAAACGAAAAAAACCGATTTAAGCGGGGCCGCCAGGCCAGAAAACCGACGATAATCGCCGACCTAAAGATGGCCAATAATTATCGCCCGGCGCCGGAAAGCCATGGGGGAAGCGACTGGCTGGTCGATCGAAAAAGAGCTATAGGAAGATTCAGAAGCCGCGATCAAGTCTTTTTGATATAAAAAATCTTAAATAAACTAAATAATTATCTAATAAACCTTGGCCGCCCGCGGTCGTGGCCCCCAATTCCATGGCTACCGTTAAATACATTAAAACGAGGCGCATGTCAAGCGCTTCTATTTCTTAGCTTGCCCAAAGGCTCCGGTAAATTTTCATTTTGGGGAATTGGCCCCTTCTCGCTAATCCCAGTCCTTGGCCGCGGCCTTAGGCCTCGGGCCCAAACGATATGGCTTACGGCGGGGACGGGCCTTAGGCCCCGGGCCAGGCCCGGCCCCGCGAATGGCCTTTGGCCGGCCTTTTCGCTAAAAACCGGCTAAAGCCTTCTTCGCGAAAGCGTCTCTTACGCTCACCTCTTTGACCCGGACCGGGCCAGGATCGAGCTCGACTTCCCAAAAAGGGCCGACGGCCGCCTGAGCCGCTTAAGCCGCGAGGAGGGCCGCGTTATCGGTCGCCGCGGCAGCCTTAAGGCTAAAGTAGGGCCATCGGTCGCCGCCGCCTCTGGCTCCGCGGGAGCCTCAGGGCTTACGCAAGATTCGACTAAAAAGGGCTCAGCGGAATCTAGCGAGGCTGGGACCGCGG
>JAITIH010000276.1 GCA_031279525.1 Deltaproteobacteria bacterium
CCGGTCGGACTTGGCGTTTGAGTCAGTGGGCCAGGTTTGGGTTTTAGAGATAAAATTAAACCATAACGTCACGGGAGACGAGGATCTGGCCGCGGAGGCCTTAAAGCAAATCACGGACCTAAACTATGGCGGTCGATACCACAATCCCGTTTTATTAGGGTTGGTCGTGAACGGCCAAAAAAGGCTTATTACGTCTTGGAAATGTCTGGGTGGGCTAGCTAGCGAGCCGGAAGGAATGGAGCCAAAGCCCGCCGCCCTTAGTCAAGCCCCTTACGGCCAGCGGCTAAATCGAGAGCCAAGCCGAAGGCTAAAGCCACTTCCAAGCCTACGGCTAAAACGAACGCCCCCAAGGCGCTTTAAGAAAAATTTTTAAATTTTTAAGCCCAAACAAAAATCCTAAAATCCCCAAAGTTCTTCCGACGCGAAATTTTACCGTGAACCATCGCCTAACTGGCCTTTTTAGGCTAAAGCCTAAAACGTTCATGTTCAAGATTTAACGGCCCAGCGCATGAAAGTTTTATCCTTAGGCCAAAAACCAGCGGTTGTTTTTTCGCGCGATGAGTGCGTTTATTACGGTTGGCGGTGGGACCAGAAAAGGTCACCGCCGTTTACGCCGAGTTCTTGGCGAATTCTCTGGCGAAAAAGCTAATCCCATCGCTCGAACTAAATCTTATTTTCGTGGCAAATCACGGAACTTTTAATTACATAAGGTTTATACGTTCTGTTATTGTTATTTAAGACTAGATATTTATTTAAATCTTTAGCGGTTTAATTGTAAAATCTCTGGCTATTTGTTGAGTTCGACTTCGGCGAAATAGTTATATCCAAAATTTATGTGGCTACCGTAAATAAGACTCGCGCGCGTTAAAAAATTTTTTTTAGCGTTACGACTTTCATAGAAAAAAGGGGTGGCTGGCTTTTTGGGGGAAAATTTTGTCGCTGGCTAAATGGCCAAAAGGCCAAACGAAAATAGCCAAGAACGCCCCCCAGCTAGGCGGCGAAGTCGCTTATAACCTATAAAACCAATCTATACAAACAGTTTAAGCTTAAACTATATAGATAATTACTAATATGACAATTAAAAAATTACTTTAGAAAACATAGTCAAACGCATCGAGTGGACCAACCACGCGGGTCGAGTAAATCAAGCCATAAGGTCGAATGGCTTTGACCAAGCGCCCTTGGGGGCGGACGGCCAAAAAGGGGAGCGAATTAGAAGACCCGGACGAACTCCAATCCCGCGTAGCCAACGCTCTGAGGTCCGGGCATTATGTCGGAGGAGGCGTAGCTATCCACCTCTATGGCTTTGGCCTTAAATAGGCTAGCCAGCTGGACCGCGGCCGCCGCGGCCCCGGCCGAGCAGGCGGCCTTTTTCTTCTGGCCGGCGGCGAGGGCTCGGCCTGGGTCCAGGGCCAAAACGGCCTCAATAAAGGCCCGGTCGTTTTGAAGCCGAAACTCCTCGCCCGGCTGGCCCGGGCCGGCCGGCGCGAACCCATAGGCCTGGCCGTAGTGGGTCAGATCGGTGGAGGCGACCACTAAAGCGGGTTCAGAGCGGTCGCGTAAAATGGCGTAAAGAGTCTCCCCCAAAAGCCCGGCCGCCGCCGCGGGCGGGACGCGCAAGGGCCAGAGCAGGGCTTCGGGAAAATAGAATTTCACTAAAGGCAGCAAGACCTCAATGGTGTTGTCGTTGGTCGACCCGGACCAAACGAACTGGTTAAAGTTGGCCAAAAGGGCGTTTTGGGCGGGATCCAGGCGGAGCGGCCCGAGGGGCGTGTCCCAGGCCTCTTCCTCGTAAACGACTAAGGGATCGCCCGGCCCTAAGTGGCCGCCCAAGACGACGACGAGCGTGGGGGGGTCGCCCTTATGGCTCTCGGCGGCCCTGGCCAGGACGCGGGCCGCTAGCTTTCCGGAAAAAACCCAGCCGGCGTGAGGGACGACGGCGGCCACCGTCCGCCCCTGGGGCCGTAGGGTAAGGCTTACGTAGTCGGACCAACTGGCGATCGTTTTTTTGACGGCTGAGCTGGAATCCGGGTACCAACTCCCGGCTAACTGGGGCTCGCGAACTTTCATGGGGCGCTCCTAACTCTTTTAGGGCGATTTTACCGCAAATCCGCAAGTTTTTGAACAGTTTAGTCGCCCCAGCGGGCCTTTACGCCCCTTAAGCGAAAGTCAAACCGCCCCCCGGCGAGGGCCATAGGGCCCATTTGGCTTTAAAAGTCAAAGTTGTCGTCGTCGTCCATGGGGATGGCTTTCGAGTCTTTTTTGCCCGAGGCGGGCTTTTTCATGGGCAAAGACCGCGAGGTCGGCCGAGACGACGGCTGTTTACGCGGGGTGGCCACGGCTTTTTGGCCAAAGACCATGGCCGAAATCTCCTCCAGGCCAGTGGTCAGCTTATTGGATTGCTCGGAAAGGTTGGAGGCCGCGCTAGCCGATTCCTCGGCCGAGGCGGCGTTGCTCTGGGTGACCTTGTCCATGTGGGTCATGGCCGTGGTGATCTGGCCAATGCCTTGGGACTGCTCCTTGGAAGCCTCGGCCACCTCGGAGACTAGCTGGGCCACCTTGGACGAGGTGCCCGAGACGGTCTTAAAATTGGCGGAGGTCGAGTTGACCATGTCCGAGCCGGATTTTATGTTGTTAATGGTGGTGGCGATCAGGTCGGCCGTGTTTTTGGCCGCCTCGGCGCTGCGGATGGCCAGATTCCGGACCTCGTCGGCCACCACCGCGAAACCGGCCCCGGCCTCGCCGGCCCTGGCGGCCTCCACGGCCGCGTTTAAGGCCAAGAGGTTGGTTTGGAAGGCTATCTCGTCGATGGTTTTAATGATTTTCCCGATCTCGTTGCCGCTGGTGGCGATGTGATCCATGGCCTGGATGACGTTGGCCATGGAACTTTCGGCCTTGGCCACGGCCTCGGTGGCCTGGCTCATCAGCCCGTTGGCTTCCACGGCGTTGTCGGCGTTCCTTTTAGTCATGGACGAAAGCTGCTCTAAGGCCGCGCTGGTCTCCTCCAAAGAGGCGGCGTTTTCCGTGGCCCCTTCGGCTAAGGTGTTGGAGGCCGAAGACAACTCCCGGGAGGCGACGTCCACTTCCTGGGCCCCTTCGTAAAGGACGTTAATGACGTGGCCAATGGGTTTAGTAACGCTCCGAGTCAATATTAAGGATAAAGCCACGCTTAAAAGCATGGCCCCGCTCACGCCAAAAATCAGGAGGTAAATGGCGCGGTCAAGGTCGCCTAAGGTGTCGCTCGCGAAATCTAAGGTCATGAGGCTCGTGGCCTCGCTTAGGCCCTCGCCCGCGGCGAGCAGGGTGTTTCTCGCGATCCTTCTCTTGACCTTGTCGTCGTTGGCGGCGGCCATGACCGTTTTCATGTCTTTAATGTCAGACTCGCAGAGCTTGGCGTCGGCGATGATCCGCTCCAAGATCGGCTTTTGGGATTGGGCGTTAGGGTGTTTGGCGATGGAGTTGGCTTCGGAGCCGAGGGTAGCCAGGACTTCGAGGGCTTTATCGAAAAGCTGCGGGTCTTGGGCTTCGGTAGCCCGTAACATGTTGATTAAAACATCGGAGACAATGACTTCGAGAGCGTAGGCGCCCTCCACAAGGCCGAAGTTGGCCACGATGGAGCTGGGGTCGTCGTCTCTTTTAACGGCGGAGCTCATTAAGTCGCTCATGGACTTACGATAATTAAGAATCTGCGTGGAAAGGTCTTCGTAGGATTTGGTGAGGTTCATCCTGGCGTCATTGAGGGCGCCCATCCGCTCCGGTATTCGCAATACGTAATTTCTGAATTCGGAGTAATGCCCCTCGGTCCCCTCGGCGTCGGTTTTGGATTTTGGATATTTATCGAAAGTCCCAATCTTGACCAGCTGCTTAAGATTGGCGAAATGGGCGTCGAGTTTGTTGGAAAGGGTTAGGACGTTGTCCAAATTCTCTTTCGTGTTACTGGCGCGATATTCGGCGACGTAAAAGGCCTCCATAACTAGGGAATACCGTAACTCGCTGACAAAGTCGTTGGCGGGCATTATCGTAGCCCGCAGTTTGTTGGTGTCCTTGTTGACTCCCAACAAGACGATGATGACGATAGCGCCGACCAATATAAAAATAGCACTGACCGCCATGAACCCCAGAATTATCTTAGACCCAAGTTTCATTGAACGCTCCTATTCGCGCCTCGTTATCTCGGTCCCCTATATGCTCAACGCAGCCGCCAAAAATGGCTTCAATTCGTTATTTCCGCGAAAAGGGGCGACCGCCTTAGGTTCTTCGATTTTTGAACCAATATAAGGAAAAGGCGCCGTCTGCCTGGAAGTGGGCCATCCATTGGCCGACTGGGGAAAAAAGGATATTTCACCCTTAAGCGATCGCCCCGTCGCCATAAGCGTTTAAGCTAAAGGCGCGGGTTAACCATAAGGAAATACCCTTCCAGTCGACTGGAGGCGAAGGGTAGGTGGTCAGGGAAATGATCGCGGGGACGATCCGGCGGTCGGGCCTAAATCGTCGCCGGCCAAAAGGCTAGCGATTCAACGTTGGCCGCCAGTCGGCGAAGGTAGGTTGTCGGCGAACGGACCACCTGGGCTATTTAACCCAGTCATCGAAGGACTCGCGCCCGCCTGACGACCGGGAGGCAATTCTCTATAACGATTCTCTCAAATACAACTATAAAATGTCAACATGCAAAATTGGAACGCCCGTGCGCCGATTAAGGCGCTCTAGCGATATTATCGGCTAAATCGCCGAATTAACCGTCTTATCCGTTAAAAAAATGAGAAATTTCCTAAGGGATCGCGGAACGAAAAATCGAGAAACTTTTAGAAAAATTTTCGCGCCGCCGGCGCGCGCGCCGTTTTAAGGCCAAGGGGATTGGCTTTTTGGGGGATTTGAGGGGGAAAAAGATTATTTTCGCGATTTTCTTTTATTATCGCGAAATTTCGGCGAGGGGCGATTTTAAAAATATTGGCCCTATCCGTTGACCTTAGCGCCGATAGAAAAGAATGGGCGTTTAATCGACGAGAGCTAATAAAGATTAAGGTTTCCTCGCCCTAAAAAAGGCGAAGAACGAATCGTTTTTGGGCGGCCAGACGCCTAAGCCCCGGAAGTTAAAGGCTAAGGCGAGGGGCCATTTTGGCTTTTTGGCGAGTTTTCGGCAGGATTTCCGCCTAAAAAAGTCTCTTTTAAACGCCCGACCTTTGGCCCGGAAAGGCACATTTTTTGAAAGCTATTTGGCCTCAGGCTGGCCCGCGCCCACGGCCTTGAAGGGCCTAAAGCCCGGCCTTCGGTTGGCCAAAATGGCCAAAAAGGTCGCTAGCTACGAAA
>JAITIH010000023.1 GCA_031279525.1 Deltaproteobacteria bacterium
AAAACGCTCAAAGTGACCGTCTGGCCGGCGGCCAGATCCGGGCTTTCCATCTTAAACTCCCGGACGACTTTAAAGGCCTGGCCCTCAAAGCCGGCTCGGCCGCTGTGACCCAAGGCGGGTTTGTTGGGGTGGCGGCGGTGGCCAAAGGCCAATTGGGCGGCCGCGTAGCCGTCGCGCTCTTGGGTCTTGATCTGGAGGACCTGGTTGGGCCCGGCCTCAATAACCGTGACCGGGATGGAGGCCCCGTCGGCCGAAAACAAGCGGGTCATGCCCAACTTTTTGCCAATTAGCCCCTTGGTCACAGCTTCAGCTCCACGTCGACGCCCGCCGAAAGGTCAAGCTTCATTAAGGCTTCCACCGTTTGGGGGGTCGGGTCTAGAATGTCTAAAAGGCGTTTATGGGTGCGGACCTCGAAATGCTCGCGAGACTTTTTGTCCACGTGGGGCGACCTTAGGACGCAGGTCCTGGACACGGTGGTCGGCAGAGGCAAAGGCCCGGCCACGGTGGCCCCGGTGTTCTGGGCCGTGGCCACGATCTCCTGGGTCGATCGATCCAGGAGTTTATGGTCGTACGCCCTAAGGCGGATGCGGATTTTTTGGGTGCTTGTCATAACTTGCCTTTGGCCGGCCTAAAGGCGCCGGCGCCCGACGGTCATTAGGGTCAAATAAGGCCGATTGGCTTAAAAAGGGGGGGCGGCCTAAGGCCCCCATAACCATTAATAATAGGCGCGAAACCTAAAGGCCTAAACTCTTTCGCTGGCCCGGCCCTAATCTTAGGCCCGTTAAGGGCCTTTTAGGTTAGCCGCTTAGCCGCCAAAGCGGCTATGGCCACTCGAGCTATGGCCACTCGAGCTATGGCCACTTAAGGGCCACTTAAGCTACGGCTACTCGATGATTTCGGAGATGACCCCGGCCCCCACGGTCCGGCCGCCCTCGCGGATGGCGAAGCGCAGCTCCTTTTCCATGGCGATGGGCATGATAAGGGTCACCGTGAAGGTCACGTTGTCGCCGGGCATGACCATTTCCACGCCCTCGGGCAAAGAGACCACCCCGGTCACGTCGGTGGTCCTAAAATAGAACTGGGGCCGGTAGCCCGGGAAGAAGGGGGTGTGGCGGCCTCCCTCGTCGCGGTTTAAGACGTAGACCTCGGCTTTGAACTTGGTGTGCGGGGTGATGGAGCCTGGCTTAGCCACGACCTGGCCGCGCTCGACCTCGTCGCGCTTGGTCCCGCGCAAAAGAAGGCCCACGTTGTCGCCGGCCTGGCCCTGGTCGAGCAGCTTCCTAAACATCTCAACCCCGGTGCAGACGGTCTTCTGCATGGGCCGGATGCCCAAGATCTCCACGTCGTCGGAAACCTTGATGATCCCCCTTTCCACGCGGCCGGTGACCACCGTCCCGCGGCCGGAGATGGAAAAGACGTCCTCAATGGGCATGAGGAAGGGTTTATCCACGTCGCGGACCGGCTCGGGCACGAAGTCGTCGACTTGGTCCATGAGCTCCAAAATGGGCCGACAATTCTCGCACTCCTTTTTGCCGCAGCCGCATTCCAAAGCCTTTAACGCGCTGCCGCGGACGATGGGGGTGTTGTCGCCGGGAAAGGAGTTCTTGGTCAATAGCTCGCGCAGCTCCAAATCGACCAGCTCCAAAAGCTCCGGGTCGTCGACCATGTCGCACTTGTTTAAGAAGACGACGATGGAGGGCACGCCGACTTGGCGGGCCAAGAGGATGTGCTCGCGGGTCTGGGGCATGGGGCCGTCGTCGGCCCCGACCACCAAAATGGCCCCGTCCATCTGAGCCGCCCCGGTGATCATGTTTTTAATGTAGTCGGCGTGGCCAGGGCAGTCCACGTGGGCGTAGTGCCGCTTGGCCGTCTCGTATTCGACGTGGCTGGCCGCGATGGTGATGCCGCGCTCTTTTTCCTCGGGAGCCTTGTCAATCCGATCGAAAGGCACGTACTCGCCTCCGCCGGCCTTAGACAGAACCAGGGTGATGGCCGCGGTTAAAGTGGTTTTGCCGTGGTCGATGTGACCAATGGTGCCCACGTTTACATGGGGTTTGGAACGGTCGAACTTCTTTTTGGCCATGGTTGCGCCTCCAGAGAAAAAAAGGTAAGAATATCGCGATAAAAAACGTTTAAAAACCTAAAAAAATTAAAAATCACCGGCTTTTAGGCCCGGGCTTCCTTGCGGGGCTCCCGCTGAGCCAGGACTTCGGCGGCCACGCCTTCGGGCAGGGGTTGGTAAGAGCCAAACTGCATGGAAAAGGTGGCCCGGCCTTGGGTCTTGGACCTTAATTCCGTGGAATAGCCGAACATCTCGGCCAATGGCGCGCTGGCCTTGACGACCCGGGTCCCGGCCAGGGAGTCTAAGGCGTTGACCCTGGCCCTACGGGACGAGAGGTCGCCAATGACGTCGCCCACGAACTCTTCCGGGGTGACCACCTCCAGGTCCATGACCGGCTCCAATATAATGGATCCGGCTTTGGCCAAGCCCTCTTTAAAGCCTAAGGACCCGGCCACGCTAAAGGCCATCTCCGAGGAGTCGACCTCGTGATAGGAGCCGTCGAAGAGGGTGACTTTGACGTCGGTCACCGGAAAGCCGCCCCGGACCCCGCCCCGGCGAGCCGCCTCCAAGGCTCCTTCGCCTACCGCGGCCTGGTACTCCTTGGGCACCGTTCCCCCGACCACGGCCGTCTCGTAAATCAGCCCAGACCCCGGGGGCAAGGGCTCTAAGCGCAGCCAGACGTGGCCGTACTGGCCGCGGCCGCCGGTCTGGCGGACGTGGCGGCCCTCGGCCTCCACGGCTTTGGTGATGGTCTCGCGGTAAGCCACCTGGGGAGCCCCTAGGTTGGCCCCGACCTTAAACTCCCTTAAAAGCCGGTCCACGATGATTTCCAAGTGGAGCTCGCCCATGCCGGAGACGATGGTCTCGCCAGTCTCCTTGTCCGAGCGGACCCGAAAGGAAGGGTCTTCCGAGGCCAGCTTGCCTAGGGCCTGGCTTAGCTTGTCCCGCTCGTCCTTGCTTTTAGGGGTTAAGGCGATGTGGATGACCGGCTCGGGGATGTGCATGCGCTCTAGGACCAAAGGGAAGCGGTCGTCGCAGAGGGTGTCGCCGGTGGCTGAGTTTTTGAGCCCCACCGCGGCCACGATGTCGCCGGCCTCGGCTTCCTTGATCTCCTCGCGCTTATTGGCGTGCATCTTAAGAAGCCGGCCGATTTTTTCTTTTTTTTCCCGAGTGGAGTTGTAAACCTGGTCGCCGGACTTTAACGCGCCCGAGTAAACCCTTAGAAAGGTCAAGTGCCCCACGTAGGGGTCGCTCATGAGCTTAAAGGCCAAGGCGGAAAAGGGAGCCTCGTCGTCGGCCGGCCGGGACTCCAAAGCCCCGCCCGGGGCCAGGCCCTCCACCGGCTTAATGTCCAAGGGCGAGGGCAAAAAGTCGACGATCCCGTCCAAAAGGGGCTGGACGCCTTTGTTTTTGAAAGCCGAGCCTAAAAAGACCGGGACGCACTTTAACGATATGGCCCCGCGCCGCAAGATGGCCCTAAGCCGCTCGGCCTCCACTTCCTTGCCTTCCAAAAAATCCTCGATTAGGCTTTCGTCCACGTCGGCCAAGGTCTCGACCAAGTTGGCCCGGGCCTCTTTGGCCGCGGCCGCCAGCCCCTCCGGGATGGGCCGAACCTCGAAGGCCGTGGGGTCGTCCAAGGCTTTGGGGTAGTAAAAGGCCCGCATTTCCAGTAAATCAATTAAACCCTCGAACTTCTCCTCGGCCCCGATGGGCAGCTGCAAGAGGGCTGGCCGGGCCGAGAGCCGCTCGGTCATCTCGGCAAGGCACTTTTGGTAATTGGAGCCTAAGCGATCCATCTTGTTGATGA
>JAITIH010000033.1 GCA_031279525.1 Deltaproteobacteria bacterium
AACAATCAGGGATTTTCCGAACCGCCTGGGACGGGCCAGAAACCAGGTTTTAGGCGATCCTTCAATCATGTCGATCAAATACATGGTCTTATCAACATAAATCAAATTTCTTTTTTTAATTTCCTCAAACGTCTGCCTGCCTTCAGGCCATAAAAATTTATCTTCCATGTCTATTTTACCACTAAATATCGTATAGTCGTTTATAAAAAATTATTTTTATCCAAACCAAATTCCTAGCCAAAGGCGTAAAAGTTGGAAGCCAAATAGTGATTAAATTATAGCAGGCTTTCGTTGAAAGATCCAGAATTTGAAGAGCGAAAACCTAAGAGATCGAGCGTCAGCTAAAAAATTTCAGGTTGGCGGATAAAATAAGCGGCGTTCCGAATGACCCTGTTAGGAGCCGACAATCCAGGTAATCGTGAACTGTCGCGATTCGCGCGCTGGGGGTAAGTTTAGGCTTCCAGCTCATTTTTATGTATAGTCCTAATACTAAGCCGATGAACTTGTTTTTTAGGCCCAAAGTTTGTACGGCCCGGAGCGGAAGCCAATCGCCTCAACCGCCCTCGCCCCTAAGGTCATGAGGCAGTTCACCGGCTTCCAATTACGCTCACGTAGCCAAGGTAATGGCGCTTAGGGCCATATCGTCCTAGAGAGGCTCCCACTTGATCTCGTCGACTTTGACGACCCCGACGGATTGACCGAGTTTTCCGAAATCGCCCTCCAAAGGCTCCTTACTTAATCTATACTCCAAGGACGTCACCCGCTTCCTTAGGGATTTTTGGCTATTTTCTCGCGTTTTTTATAAAATAGATCATGGATTTCTAATGTCAAGGGAAAAATCCAGCTCAATGGCGTTCTGACCAAAAAAATTTTAAGCCTCTTAAACAGCTCCCAAATTTTAGGGGCAATAGCCCGTTAAAAAGGACGATACGGAGCTTGAGAAGAGTCAAGATCTTAAATGACCATCGTAATATTAAGTTAAGCGCCCGAGGGCTTTAAGCGGTCTTTTAGAGTTTTTGAATTAAGCGTTCAAAATCTCTAGAATTTACCGTCTTTTTTCCTTTAAGGAGAGGGTCGTTTTTGGCCCGTTAGAGTCTTGGCCTTTTTTGGCCCTTTAGAGCCTTGGCCTTTTTTAAGGCCGTAAGGCCAAAATTAGTCCTTTAAGCCTCAGCCAGAGAGTCTGGCGACGTCCGATTTAACCATGGCCTAAGCCAAAGGGCGATTGGCGCCCTTAATGAGGCCCAACCCCATCGTTTTGGAGAGCGAATTGACCACTTACCCGGACAAACTTCTGGCCCGCTGGGGCGACGAGGCGGCTAAGCGCAAGCAAGCCGACGCGCCCGGCCTTCTTGACCCCTACGAGGGCGAGTACGACTTCGACGCCGTCGTCGACCGAAAGGACACTAATAGCCTAAAATTCGACTTCGCCCGGGAAAGGGGCGTGCCCGAGGGTTTGCTGCCCTTGTGGGTGGCCGACATGGACTTCCCAGCCCCAAAGCCTGTCTTGGACCGCCTAGAGGCCCTATCCCGCCATGGAATTTTCGGCTACACCGAGGCCAAAGAGGACTATTACGCGGCCGTGGCCGGCTGGTTCGCCCGGCGCCATGGCTACGAGCCCAAGCGCCAGTGGCTGAAAAAGGCCCCCGGGGTCGTCTTCGCCCTGGCCATGGCCATCCGGGCCCTAACCGAGCCAGGCGAGGCGGTTCTCATCCAAACCCCAGTCTACTACCCCTTCACTGGCTGCTGCCTGGACAACGATCGGGTCCCAGTCTCAAGCCAGTTGGTTTTAAAAGACGGCCGCTACGAGATCGACTTCGACGACTTCGAGAAAAAGCTGGTCGAGGGCCGAATCCGGCTGTTTCTTCTGTGCAACCCCCACAACCCCATTGGCCGGGTCTGGACCGAGGAGGAGCTAAAGACCATGGGCGAGCTGTGCCTTAAGCACGGCTGCCGGATCTTTTCCGACGAGATCCACTGCGACTTCGTCTTTCCCGGCCATCGCCACCTAGTTTTTGGGGCCTTGGCCCCGGAGCTGGCCGACCTGGCCATCGTGGCCACCGCCCCTTCTAAAACCTTTAACTTGGCTGGCCTACAGATCGCCAATCTTTTCGTCGCAAACCCCGACCTTAAGTCGGCCATAAGCCAAGAAATCCGGCGCACCGGCTACAGCCAGCTGAACGCCATGGGCCTTCTAGCCTGCCAAAGCTCCTACGAGCGCGGGGAACCCTGGCTCGACCGCCTCATGGCCCACTTAAAGGGGAACCTCGACTACGCCCGGGATTTTATCCAAAAGCGCCTCTCCCCCTTAAAGCTCATTGAGCCAGAAGGGACCTACCTTTTGTGGCTCGACTGCCGGGCCTTGGATCTGACCCCGGACGAGCTCAACCGGCTGATCCTGGAAAAAGCCCGCCTGTGGCTGGACGACGGGCCCATCTTCGGGGCGGGCGGCGAGGGGTTCCAGCGGATCAACGCAGCCTGCCCCCGAAAAACCTTAAGCGAGGCCTTGGAGCGATTGGCTTTCGCCCTGGCCTAAAGCCAAGGCCAACGGCTTTTGGCCAGGGCCAGGCTAAGGCCCCAAACCTATGGCCGCGAGAGCGAAGGCTCCGTCAAGCCGCCAAAGGGCAAAGGCCTAAAGTCACGCGGGCCGGCCAAGGGCCGGCCAAAAAAAAAGCGGCCGTCGGGGCCTTTAGGGCCAATTTAGGGGCGGACATAGGAGGCGGACATGAGGGCGGCCATGAGGGGGCCATGAGGGGGCCATGAGGGGGCGACCGATAAGGCCGCCGGGAATTTTTGGCGGGGGCCAAGCCAGCCCTAATCCCTAACCCCCTTTTATTTTTCAAAATTTCTGGCTATAATGGGGGCAATATCTTTGTGGCTATGCCCCAGAGGGCGACTATAAATTTTTTAAGCGCGTTATGTCGTAAGCCGACCCAATGGGACGGCTTTTTTTGCCGCCAGGGGCGGGCCGGCTCGGTTTAATTGATAAAAAATTTCTTTAGAATTTTTTATTTTACATTGCTATTAAAACTTTTTCTTTTCGAAAGACTATAAAATGGGCATTAATTGTCATGACCCCTGGACTCGCCTGGACCCCCACGGCGAGGTTTTAGGCCAAAGATTTTCAGCCTATCTGGCCCCGACTTTAAAGGAAGCCCCGGCCGAGGCGGAAATCGTCAGTCATAAGCTCATGATCCGGGCCGGCCTCATCCGCCGGCTGGCCTCGGGCATCTACAACTACCTGCCTATGGGCCTTCGGTCTTTAAGGAAAGTGGAAAGGATTATCCGGGGGGAGATGAACCGCTTCGGGGCCCGAGAGGTCTTGCTGGCCGCCGTTCAACCGGCCGAGCTGTGGAAGGAATCCGGCCGCTGGGATCAGTTCGGGCCGGAGCTCTTGCGGCTTAAGGACCGTAACGACCGAGACTACGTGGTCGGGCCGACCCACGAGGAGGTCATCACCGACATTATAAGGCGCGAGGTCCGCTCCTTTCGGGATCTCCCCCTTAACCTGTTTCAGATTCAGACGAAATTCCGGGACGAGATCCGGCCCCGCTTCGGCCTCATGCGCGGCCGAGAGTTCATCATGAAGGACGCTTACAGCTTCGACGCGGACGACGAGGGGGCCGACCGCAGCTACTGGGACATGTTTAAGGCCTACCAGAACGTCTTTAAGCGCTGCGGCCTGTCCTTCGCGGCCGTGGAGGCCAACAGCGGGCCCATTGGCGGGAGCTTTTCCCACGAGTTCATGGTCTTAGCCGAGTCCGGCGAGGACTCCGTGGCCTTCTGCCCGGCCTGCTCTTACGCGGCCAACCTGGAAAAGGCCCAGTCCCTGCCCTACGCCCTAACCCCCGGGGAGACGGACCTGCCCCTAGTTAAGGCCCACACCCCCAACTGCCGCCACGTGCCGGAGCTGGCCCGGTTTTTAAACGTCAAAGAAGAGAGCATCGTCAAATCCCTGCTCTTTTTGGCCGAGGGCGAGCCGGTCTTGGCCTTAATCCCCGGCCATAGGGAGATTAACCCAGTTAAGCTAAGGGAGGCCCTAGACGGCCGGGAGCCGATTTTGGCCACCCCCGAGGAGGCCGAAAGAGTCATGGGGGTCCCCATGGGCTACGTGACCCCGGTCGGGGCCCAAGTCCGGATCTTGGCCGACCTCGGGGTCGCTCGGCTTAAAAGCGGCGTGGCCGGGGCCGGGGAAAAAGACTATCACTACCTAAACGCCCAAATCGACCGGGACTTTAAGGTTAATGAGTTCGTCGATCTTTCTTTAGTCGAGGCCGGCGACCCTTGCCCGGAGTGCGGGGAGGCCTTAACGATCAAGCGGGGCATTGAGGTTGGCCACGTCTTTAAACTGGGCCTTAAGTATTCCAAGGCCATGGGGGCCACCTTCGCCGGGCCCGACGGGACCGAGGCCCCGTTGGTCATGGGCTGCTACGGCATTGGCTTAGGCCGGACCCTAGCCGCGGCGGCCGAGCAGAACCACGACCAAGACGGTCTTATCTGGCCCATGGCCCTGGCCCCGTTCCAGGTGGGGCTCTTGCCCCTCCAGCCCAAAAACCCTAAAGTTTGGGCCGCCGCCTTTAATCTTTTAGACCGCCTGACCGCCTTAGGAGTGGAGGTCCTAGTGGACGACCGCGACGAAAGGCCGGGGGTCAAATTCAAGGACGCGGACCTTTTAGGCCTGCCCTTAAGGGCCACGGTCTCCGAGAAAAGCCTGGCCAAGGGCCAGGTCGAAATCAAGAAACGGGCCGACCGAACCGTCGTCGACGTCCCCGTGGCCGAGGCCGCGGGCGAATTAAAAAAGCTCGTCGACGCCGCTTTGGCTTTAAGCTAATGGGTGGCTCGCCATGCAATTCACCGCCAAATCGATCCCCTTTGACCCAAGCTATTCCGACTGCCTAGACCCCTTAGAGGCCCTAGAGGCCCTGGAAGCCATAGCCGCCCAGGAAATCCAGGGCGCCCAAGAGGCGGGCGGCCAGGGTCCCCCGCGT
>JAITIH010000039.1 GCA_031279525.1 Deltaproteobacteria bacterium
TGGGTCGGGGTGGACGACTCGAAAAAGCTAACCCCAAAGGCCCGAGAGACGGCTTTCGAACTCATAATGGCCAACGCCTTGGCCGTGGGGGTGGCCGTCAAATCGGCCCAGGACGTCGACCGGCTCAATCCCTTAAGGGCCTCTTTGGAGGCCATGGCCGAGGCCTTCGCGGCCTTGGGCCTGGCCCCGGCTCTGGCTTTGGTCGACGGCGACCAAAAGCCGGCTCTGCCCTGCCCGACGGTGGCCACGCCCCATGGCGACGCTTTGTCCCTGTCCATCGCCGCCGCCTCGGTGGTGGCCAAGGTGACCCGGGATCGGCTGATGTTGGAAGAGCACCTATTGCGCCCTCAGTACGGCTTCGATCGTCACAAGGGCTACGGCACTAAAGAGCACTTTCGGGCTTTAGCCGAGCATGGCCCTTGCCCCATTCATCGCCTGACCTATAAGGGCGTGGCCCCAAAGGGCGAAAGCGGCCTTTTCGATGACGGCCGATCGCTTTAGCCCCGGCCTATATTTGGCCGCCAGCCCCATCGGCCACTTAGGCGACGCGAGCTTAAGGCTGATCGAGGCCCTCTGTCAGGCCGACCTCGTGGCCGCCGAGGACACCCGGCGGGCCATCAAGCTTTTAAACCGCTTTTCCGCGAAAAAACCCCTGATTTCTTACCGGGAGCAGAACCACGATAAGGCCTGGCCTAAGATCGAAAAGGCCTTAGCCGCCGGCGGTCGGGCGGTCTTGCTGACCGACGCCGGGTCCCCGGGCGTGGCCGACCCCGGGGCCAAGCTGGTCCAGGCCGCTCGGGCGGCCGGCTACCCGGTTTACCCTCTCCCCGGCCCTTCGGCCGTGGTGACGGCTTTGACGGCCTCGGGCTTTTGGGCTGAGCGGTTTATTTTTGGGGGGTTTCTGCCGGAAAGGTCGGCCGGCCGCGTGGCCTTGGCCCAAGAGCTGGGCTCTTTGGGCCTGTGCCTGGTGTTTTTTGAGGTTCCCCATCGCCTGGCGACCTCCTTGGCCGACTTGGCCCGGGTCTTGGGACCGAGGCCGGCCTTTTTGGCCCGGGAGATGACTAAGGCCCACGAAGAGTACCTTTGGGGGACCTTAGAGGAGCTCGCGGCCGACGTGGCCAAAAATCCCCGTAAAGGGGAGATAACCCTGGTGGTCGCCCCGGGCGAGAAAGAAAAGCCGATCGAGCCGAATTGGGATCTAGCGGCCGAAAAGGCCGCGGCCGATCCTCGGCCTTTGGGGGTCGTGGCCGCCGAGCTGGCCTTGGAGCTGGGTTGGCCCAAAAAGTCGGTTTACGGCGAGCTGCTAAAGCGGCGAGTTAGGCCCCCCGGAAAAGTCAAAAAGTCGCCTTAAGGCTAAAGTCGCCCCTATGGCCAAAAGCGCCCCTTAATGGCCTACCCCAAAAAAGGGCGAGGCCCTAAAAAGGCCCGGTTAGGGCGTTTTGGCCGCCCTTTGAGGGGGGCCAAAAAGGCCTCGCCCGGCCGTTGGCCTCGCGGTTTTTTCAGGCCGGGCGCGGCTCCTTTGAGAATCCGCTTCCCCGTGCTATCATTAACTTACCCTTTAGGGAGACGGCGAGATAAGCGAGTTTGGGCGCGGTTTTGGCCTGGGGTAATTTACGCGTTTTGAGGGTTTGTATGCCATTTGCCACCATTGAGGAGGCCTTGGAAGATATTCGCGCTGGGCGAATGGTCATCTTGGTGGACGACGAAAACCGGGAAAACGAGGGCGACTTGGTCTTGGCGGCCGTCCACTCCACTCCCGAGGCCATTAATTTTATGGTCACCCACTGCCGGGGCCTGGTCTGCCTGGCCCTGACCGCGGAGAAGCTCGACTCCTTGGGCTTGCCCCTCATGACCCAGGACAACCATTCCTCCTTTGGGACGGCCTTCACCGTGTCCATCGAGGCCAGGGTCGGGGTGACCACCGGGATTTCGGCGGCCGACCGCTGCGCCACCATCTTGGCGGCGGCCAATCCCGCGGCTAGCCCGAGGGACCTGGTCTCGCCTGGGCACATATTCCCCTTAAGGGCCCGGCCCGGCGGGGTTTTGGTGCGCACCGGCCAGACCGAGGGCTCGGTGGACTTGGCCCGGCTCGCCGGGCTGGAGCCGGCTGGGGTCATCTGCGAAATTTTAAACCCCGACGGGACCATGGCCCGGCGCCCGGATCTAGAGAGGTTCGCGGCCGAGCACGACCTTAAGATCGTCACCGTGGCCGACCTCGTGGCCTACCGCTTAAGGCACGAAAAGCTGGTGGAGCGGGTCGCTAAGACCAAGCTCCCCACGGACCTGGCCGTCTTCGACCTTTACGCCTACACGACCTCGGTCGAAGGCTCGGAGTACTTGGCCCTGGCCTTAGGCGTCCTGGAAGGGCCCGAGCCCGTCCTGACCCGAGTCCACTCCCAGTGTCTGACCGGCGACGCCTTAGGGTCCCGCCGCTGCGACTGCGGGGACCAGCTTAGGGAGTCCTTAAGGGTAATCGCCGAGGCTAAAAGGGGGGTTCTTTTGTATGTGCCCCAGGAAGGCCGGGGGATAGGCCTAGTCAACAAGATTAAGGCCTACGCCCTGCAAGACCAGGGCCTGGACACGGTGGAGGCCAACCTGGCCTTGGGGTTCGCCGACGACCTAAGGGATTACGGCTTAGGCGCCCAGGTCCTAAGGGACTTAGGGGTGAGCAAGATGCGCCTGATGACCAACAACCCGGCCAAAATGGTCGCCTTGGAGGGTTACGGGCTAGAGGTGGTCGAGCGGGTGCCCTTAGTGGGCCCGGCGAGACCGGAGAACCATCGTTACATGGAAACCAAGTGCCGGCGCATGGGCCACCTTTTAGGGACGGCCAAGGGCCGCGGCTAGGGCGGCCGGGGCCGCCCCTTTAGGTTCCGGAGAATTTATGACCAAAGTGATAGAGGGCCTGATCTCGGCTAAGGGGCTCAAAGCGGCCGTGGCCGTCAGCCGCTTCAACGGCTTCATTACCGAGCGCCTTTTGGAGGGGGCCACGGACGCCTTTCTCCGGCACGGCGGGGACGAGGCCGACCTAACCGTCGTCAGGGTCCCGGGGTCCTTCGAGCTGCCCTTGGCGGTCCAGGCTCTGGCCAAGACCGGCCAATACCAGGCCATCGTGGCTTTAGGGGCGATCATCCGGGGCCAGACCCCCCACTTCGATTTCGTGGCCGCCGAGGCGACCAAGGGCGTGGCTCAGGCGGGCCTGGCGGCCGGGCTGCCGGTTAGCTTCGGGGTCTTAACCTGCGACACCGTCGAGCAGGCCGTGGATCGGGCCGGAGTCAAGGCCGGGAACAAAGGCTTCGACGCCATGGTCGCGGCCATGGAAATGGCCTCCGTCGTAAGGCTGCTCGCCGGGGCCTAAAAAAATGCCCGAGCGGTCCAAAGGCCGGCGATTGTCCAGGGAAATCGCCCTCCAGCTTCTTTTTCAGCTAGACGCCAAC
>JAITIH010000046.1 GCA_031279525.1 Deltaproteobacteria bacterium
AGATATTATTATTATATAATTGACTTAAAATAGTAAATAAATAATAGTATTGCAATAGTAAGTTAAGATGTTAACTCTTCTCAAGCTCCGTATTATCATTTTTAATAGGTAATTGCTTCTAAAATTTGGGACCTGTTTAAGAGACTTAAAATTTTTTGGCCAATCCAAAATACGGTTAATTTTTAACTTAACATTATAATTCTAATGACCTATTTTATAAAAAATATGCGCTAATAGCCAAATATGATGGTCTCGCAGAAACCCCTGTTTTCGGGAATCGGTGGAAAAATTATTTAATAATTTCAGTAGGTTATTTTTCTGATTTTCATTTTCAGGACTTTTTGCGAAGCCATCTTTATTAAAGCGCTTTTAAAAATTTTACGGTTTAAACTTGCGCGGTCACTCGACCCCTAAAAAGATGTCTTTCGCCGTTCGGCGTAAGCGCGACAGCCGCTCTTGGGCCTCAGGCAGCCCTTGCTTGGCCGCCTTGCCATACCATTCGGCGGCTAGCTCGTAATCTCTGGGGATTCCCCCAAGGCCGCCGGCCTCGTGGTAGGCCCCCATAAAAAACTGGGCTTTAGCGAAGCCGCCTTCGGCGGCTTTCCGAAGCCACTTGGCCGCTTCGCCGTAATCTTGGGAGAGGCCGTGGCCGTTGGCCCGGGTGATCCCTAAGTTAAACTGGGCCTCTAAATTGCCCGAAAGGGCGGCCCTAAGGAACCACTGGCTAGCCCGTTCCCAGTCTTGGGGAAGGCCTCCTAGGCCTTGGGAGTAATAGACCCCCAGGTTGTTCTGGGCCGCCGCCACGCCTTGGCCGGCGGCCAATAGAAACCACTTGGCGGCCTGGGCTTGGTCTCGCTCCGTCCCAAAGCCCTCGTCCAGGAAGACGCCAACTTCTTGCTGGGCGTCGGCTAACCCGCTTTCGGCGGCCTTAGCCATCCAGCTGAAAGCGGCGGCTGGGTCTGGGGCCAGGACCTCGCCTAGTTCGTAGAGCCGGGCCACCTGGTACTGAGCCTCGGCCTGGCCGTAGGTCGCGGCCGCGAGCCAACTTTCGGCGGCCGCGGCTAGATCCGGCGGCGAGCCTTTCGCGTAAATCTGGCCTAACCTATATAAAGAGTCCGGGTCGTTCTTGGCCGCGGCCCGTTTAAGCCAATAAAGGGCTTTTTCCGGGTCGGGGGCCAGGCCTAGGCCGGCCTCGTAGGCCTTGGCGAGGCGGCTTTGGGCCAGGCGCTCGCCTTGGGCCGCGGCTAAAAGGTAGTAGTGGACGGCCCGGTGGGGGACTTTAGGCGCCCCTTTACCCTCCTCAAACGCCAGGCCCAATTGGGCCTGGGCCTTGGGGTGGCCTAAGAGGGCGGCTCGGCTGAGCCAGGGCAGGGCCTTTGGGTAGTCTGGGCCGTTGGGCGAGGTCAAAGCCGTCCAGGCCAGACGCCAATTGGCCTCGGGAAGGTTTAAAAGGGCGGCTTTTTCGAAGAGGGCCGTGGCCCTAGGGTCGTTTTTGGCCGCCAAAGCCGAGGCGTGGCCGAATAAGTCCTCGGCCCTGGAGTTGAGGCGAAAATTGGCGTAAACGAGACCCACTGCCCCAAAAAGGCTGATAACGCATATAATCCGGAAAAATCTATCCATGGAATTCGCCAAGAAAATTGACTTTTAAGTGAGATTATAAGAAGCGTTGATAGTTTTTTCAAGGTTTTTTTGGCGAATTGTTTTTAACTCGACTGGCCGACGGCCGCGGAGCTGGCCTTTAGCCGTCTTAAGGGGAGATTTTTAGGTTTTGGCGAGGCGATGGCCGGCCTTAAGGCCAAAGCTTTCGATTACAGGCCAACGCGAAAATGAGTCCCTAATAATCTTTGCGCGTCGCTTTTTCGTTTTCCGTCTTTTTTCGTTTTCCCCTTTAGGCGGCGAGGTTAGTCCCGATGGGCTAAGGCGTCGGCCACCCACTCGAGCCCCGTGGCCATATCCGGGGCGGCGACGGTTGGGAGTTGGTCTAAGGCGGCCCGAAAAGTCTCAGGGCGTTTCTCGTTGGCCAAGAGGACGGTCAGGCCGCCTAACTTCTTGCCCCAATCTAGGAAGGCTAGGTCTTCCCCCAGCCAAAAAGAGTCGGCGAAGTTAAGGGACAGGCTCTTGGCCTTTTCGATCGCCTCGTCTAAGCTCTGGCCGGTCGACACGGGGATGGCGTGGGCGTTGGCCAGGGATTTTAAGGCGAGGCCTGGCCCGGCCTCGGTCTTGGCCTTGAACTCGGTCTTCCCCACACCCGGGTCGCCCGGGCCAATGGTCGGGCTCTGGCCGGCCTCGCCGCCCGGGCCGTCGCCTTGGCCTAAGCCTTTGTCGCCTAAGCCTTTGTCGCCAAAGCCTTTGTCGCCTAAGCCTTTGTCGCCTAAGCCGCCTTTGTCGCCTAAGTCGCCGTGGTAGCTATGCTGGCCTAAGACGATTTTAAGGGGGACGTCGGGGGCCTGGCTTGGGCTGGAGCCGGGCTGGGGGCCGACCTGGTAGAAAATGGCCGCCGGCCCTCGGGGCGAGGGCGGGGCGATGAATTTTAAGATTTTATTGGCCGCCGTTAGGGGAGTTAAGCCTAAAAAGCAAACTCGCTCGGGCTTGGGGCACTGGCGATGGCGGCAGGGAGAGCAGAGGGCCGGCACGCGCAAAACTAGGCTTTTGTGGCCCAAAGGCCCGGTGGCTAAGGGGTTGGTCGGGCCAAAGAGGGCCACCGTCGGTAGGCCTAAGGCCCCGGCTAGGTGCATGAGGCCCGAGTCGTTGGCCACGAGCAGCTGGCATTGGGCCAAGACGGCCATGACTTCGGGCAGGGTGGTTCGCCCGGCCAGGTTTAGGCATTTGACGCCTGGGCCCAAGAGACTTTGGGTGGCCTTAGCCGCGGCCGCCTCCCCCGGCCCGCCTAAGACGACCACCCCGATTGGCAGGCTCTTGGCCAATATGTTGGCTATCTGGGCGAAGTCCTGGGCCGGGTAGCGCTTGGCCTCGCCATAGGCCGCCCCCGGGGCCAGGGCCACCAAAAAGCCCGGGGGCGGGGCGAAGCCGGCCGGCGGGGCCAAGGGGCGGCCCGGGGGGCCTAAGGTTAGGCGGGGGGCCGAGAAGGGGGCCGGGATCCCCAGCCCCTTTAAAAGGCCCAAATAGTAAAAAGCCTCGTGGGCTAAGCGGTGCTTAGGCTTAATGGGGACGGCCCGGTTTAAGAGCCAGCTCCGGCCGTCCCGGGCGTAGCCTTGGCGGTTGGGGAGGCCAGCAAGGAAGGCCAAGGCCGCGGCGCTTAGGGCGTTCTGAAAGATGACGGTCTCTTTGGGCTCTAGGGCTTTAAGGGATTTGACGAGGCGATACCGGTCGCGGAGGCCCTTGCGGTCGGGCCAGGCCTCTTTGACCCCCGGGGCCAGGGCGTAGACGTCTTTGGTGGACGGGCCGGAAATGACGTAAAGGTCGTCTTGGGAGCGGGCCCGGTGGAGGGCCAAAATGGCGGGGAGACTCACGACCGCGTCGCCGAGCCAGTTTAGGCCTCGGACGAGGATCTTAGCCAAGCCGGTGGCCTTTCGCGCGCAAAAGGCTGAAGAGGAGGTCTAAGAGCTCTTTGGGCCGATCCGGGGCCAGGGCCGTCTCGGCGACCAGGACCGGCAGGTTTAAGCCTTGCAGCTTCACGGCGTCTTTGGGGGTGGTCAAAAGCCAGTCGGAGCGGCTGAAGCGAAGTAGCTCGGCCAGTTCCTTAATCCTCTCCCGGCCGTAGCGGGCGTGGTCGGGAAAAGAGCGGAAAACTATGGGGTTAAGGCCCCAGGCCTTTAAGGACTTTTTAAACTCGTCGGGTTTGGCCAAGCCGCAGAAGGCGGCTAGGCGCAAGCCCTTGGCCTCAGTCAGATCGACGGCTCGGCCGGAGTACAAGGTCTTTAAGCCGGTCAGCTCCAGCTTGGCCACGAATTGGGGAAGGCCCCAAGGGTTGGGCGGGCAGTCGGGCGTGGCCACGGCCAGATTGGCCAGGCTCCCCACGGAGAGTCTTTCCCTTAAGGGCCCGGCCGGGAGGGGCAGGCCGTTCCCAAAGGGCTCCGTTCCGGCCAAAGACAAAATGTCCACGTCCCGGGCCAAGGGCAGGTGCTGAAATCCGTCGTCCAAGATTAAAATTTCCGCCCCTAGGCTTTGGGCCAGGCGCGCGGCCCGGGTTCTTTGGTCGGCCACCACCACGAAGGCCGGGGTTTTAATGGCCAGAAGGTAAGGCTCGTCCCCGGCGATTTCCGCGGAAGCCAAGGGCCCCCGGCCGCAGGAGACTAAGACGGGCTCGCGGCTAAAAAACACGCGTCGTCGGCCATAGCCTCGGCTAAGGATGGCGGGTTTAAGGCCCCGCGCGGCCAGGGCCCGGGCCAGCCAGGCGGCCAGGGGGGTCTTGAGGTTGCCGCCCACGGTGACGTTGCC
>JAITIH010000050.1 GCA_031279525.1 Deltaproteobacteria bacterium
CCAAATATTCACTAAATAAGTAAAAATCCAACTTTTATCTAAAAATTCCTAAAATCAGGGCGCGGGATCCGCCGGAGCGGCCTGAAAAGGCTAATTGGCCGCCTCCAGGTGAGGCCAAAAAGCGTGAAGCCAAATGCGCGATTTTTGACGTTGGCGTCCGTAGCCGAGCTAAAATAACAGGTAATGCCCTGAAATTAATAGATAAAATAAATTGGCATTAATGTTGCTACAAATAAGGTCAAGCTTAACGACGAAATGGAGGACCGGACATGACCCAGCTTCAATCGCGCGAGACCGGGCGCTTAGCCCATAGGGCGAATAAATGGGAATTCAAGGGCGATTTAAGGGATATGGCCCAATCGAGGCTGTTGAGCCAGACCCAAGACGGCCTGGACCTTCATCGCGAGCTGGCCGTCGTCAAGACGAGCGGCCATTTCAACCTAGCCGTTCCCTGGCTGATCCGGATGGTTTGCCCAAGTTGCTTTGGTCGCGGCGAGACCTTGACCCAAACCAAGCCGGGCTCCATTCTACGTTCCGCGCCTTGCCCCCGGTGCGGCGGCCATGGCCTTTTAGAGAAGGCCGAAGAAATCGCCGTTTCGATCACCCCGAAAATGGCCGAGGCCGGCTGGATCCAAGTAAAAGGGGCCGGGCTCTGCGACTCCCTCACCAACCGTCGGGGCGATCTGTGCCTTACCCTTAAATTCGTCGATAGCCTACCTTCCAGCCATTGACCCTATCGTCCTCCGTGAAGCGCCTTATGGGCGAGCCAAAGGTAAACCTGGCTCGCCCATAAACGCTTCTAGCGGGAAATAATTATAAAAATTAAGCCCTATTTAGGAGGGAAAGGGAGTTATGCCGCGACCTCTATCGGCGTAAATATAAGCGCCCTGGCCTTAGTGTTTCATAAAAACGCGCGTCGCTAGTTCTTCGCAAGCCATACGGACGAACAAGGGTTTAATAAGATGACGTTTTTTAGCTAATTTCCAATAAATAAGCGTTAAATTTAGAAATCCTTGCCAATTAATGGATAAAGCGCTCGAAATGGGTCATCCAGACCGTTCGGAAAAGCCCGAAAAACAAGGATTGGCGCGTTCTTAAAGGCTAAAACAACCCCCCCGCCAAAAATCCCACCAATACCGTAACTATCTTATTTTATTTGATTTTTTAAAAAATTTTTTCAAAAATGAAAAAAGAGACCGATTTGACGAAGGGAAAAAGCGAAAATTAGATCCAAGTCAAGAATCGAATTTCATGAGAGGCAGTCCGAGTCGTTCGTCTTGATCAGGGTGGCCAAAGGGCCATTTCGGGGAAGGCCAAAAAGCCTCGCGCGATTGCATTTGTTCTGGCCGGACGCGATGAAAATTTTTTGGGAAAAATCGTGTTTCCGATTTGGAAGGTCTTCGTTCGCCTTTTTGAAAGGCCATAGGGGTCAATTCGGAAAGCCATGTTTTCTTTTTTCTTATTTCTCGCAAATTGACGTTTCAAAAAAGCTTAAAAGCCTACGCGCTTGCGAAACATTTAACCTTCTGACTCCCATCGCCATATGCCGCTCTCTAAACCCCACGATTCCCTCGACTAAAAACAGGATCGCCTGGATAGAAACGAAAGTTTACCCTCATAAGATTTTTGGCAATAATCAAAAAGACTCAAAAGCCTGGCCTTAAGGCGAGCGGGCCTCCAGGTTAGGCCGCCTGGCTTACCGTCGGAGCCAACCATGCCCCTGCTTCTGGTAGCGGGAAAAATTACCCGCTAAAACTCGCCCTGACCCTTAATTCCAGGCGGCTTGGTTTAGCCGTCAACCGGCGGTAGAACCCTTAAAACGCGCGGTTTTGGCGCCTGAACGCCGGCCTGTCCAAAAGTTAACGCACGGAACCCTTGATTTAAAGCCACCTTGAGACGTCTAAAGAGCCCGCGAACGCTTACGCTCTCGCGAAAATTGATTGACCATTGAGAGAACGTAATTTGTTATAATAGGTTGTTTATTTTTTGGCGACGACAGATCTATTCGTTGCGCTTTTGGTTCGCGCTTTGACGGGCGCGAGAACCTTCGCGAAAGGGGCTAGGGGCGCAATTTTAGCGAATTGGCCCCAAAGCGCGCCTGGTCTTTGGCTTGGCCTTCCACTTGGCCGCGCCCGCCCGGGCGCGAAGCCGTTGACTTAGCCTCGCGCGCGGGCCATTTAGGGAGACGAAAGGCCCCTGGCCCTAGAGCGGGCCTATCCCGTTTTTTGGGATCTTTTTCTATTCCGGCCCCAAAGGCCTCGGCGGCCCTGGCCGGCCTAACCCAGCCTTCTTTTTTAACCACAAAACGCCTGGGGGCTAAATATGAGCGCCGATAAAGCGTCGCCGGCGGGCGGTCTGGCGATATACCCAAAGATCGACCGCCTCCGCCGGAAGCTTTTAGATCTAAGCCGGGCCAACCCCCTGATCGCGGCCAAACTCTCCCCGCGCTCCAATAGCGTCGTCCGAGTGGTCGACGAGCGGCCCGAGTTTTTGCTCCAATCCCTGGCCAAAGGCCAGCGCCTACGCTTTAAGCCCTTGCCGCCTTTGGAAGCCGAGCCGGCCGACGAAAAGAGCGAGGAGTTTTTGACGGCCCTGGCCGCCGCGCGGCTCGTCGACGAAAAATACCTGGCCGACTTAATGGCCTCGGCCAGGAAAGGGGCCCAGGACGAGGGCTTCGAGGTGGCCGCGACCATGGAGCGAGACTTAAAGGACCGCGTTCGGCAGTCCTTAGGCCTTACGCCACGGCAGGCCCGCGAGGGCTTGTCCCTGGCTTTGCACGCCAAAAACCACGGGGTGACCCCGGACTACGACCTGCCGCCGCTTAACGGAGCCAAACCTCCGCCCGAGCACGTCGACCGCGACGTCCAAACCCTCCTTCTGCCCCAAGATCTCGATCGGAAGCTAAACGCCCTCTTGGGCAAGCGCCGACTGGCCGAGGAGGAGACGGGCGTCAACGCCCTAAAAGCCGCCTTTGGCTTTTTGGAATGGCGCGACGGGACGGGGGCGGAGTGTCTGTCGCCGCTGGTCTTGTTGGCCGTCCGCATGACGAGAAAGCTAAGTCCAAGAGGCCAGGAGTTTTTCGTTTGGGCCGACGACGAGGAAGGCGAGGCCAACTTCGTTTTGGCCGAAAAGGCTCGGCTCGAATTTGGCCTGGCCCTCCCGCCGCTTAAGTTCGACGAGAGCGGGACGCCCTTGTTGGAGAGCTATTTCGTCGAGGTGACCGCGGCCATAGCCGAAAAAAGCGACTGGCGGGTCCGCCGGCAGGTGGCCTTTGGCCTTTTTCCCTCCAGCCGCATGGCTATGTACGAGGACTTAGGCCCGGATCGGCGCGACTACGAAAAACTGCCTCTTTTGCGGGAGCTTCTCTTGGGCGGACGGGCCGAGCCGGGCCTCTTCGCCCCGGACTATGAGGTCGACCGCCCGGAAATCGAGGCCAGAGTCCCGGGCTTGGTCCTGGACGCCGACTCCTCCCAGATCTCGACTTTGGTCGACCTCGCCCAAGACCGGCCTTTGGCCGTGGAGGGGCCGCCAGGCGCGGGGAAATCGCAAACCATCGTCAACGCCATCGCCGCGGCCTTGGCCGACCGGAAAACCGTCCTTTTCGTGGCCGAAAAGCAAGCGGCCTTGGAGGTCGTCAAATCGCGCCTTGAGGCCGTGGGCTTAGGGGAATTTCTTTTCCCGCTCCAGGCCCAGCGCTCGACCCGCCAGCAAGCCGTCGAGTCGATTAGGGCCAGGGTGGGGCTGGCCCCGCCGCCCCCTGAGCTTCAAGCTAAGGCTTTAAGCCAAAAGTTCCGGGACGTCCGGGGGAAGCTGGCCGAGTACGTCGATCTGGTCGGGTCCGAGCACGGCCAGACGGGCCTTTCGGTTTACGAGATCGTCGGCCAATCCTTAAAGCTGGCCCCGTTGTTGGCGGCGGCCCCGGAGCGGTTTAAAGATCCGGCCTGGCTTGTCGAGGCCAAAAGGTTGGGCCCGGGCCAGCTAAAGGATCTAATCCAGTCGGCCGGCGACCTGGAGGCGGCCTTGGGCGAGGCCGCCGCCCGTCCGGCCTGGCGTGGGGCGACTTTAAGGGGGTCGGACCCTTTTACGGTCGACCAGGCCTTAAGTCTGGCCCAAAAGGCCGCTCTGGCCCAAGCCCAGGTCGGGGAGGCGGCCCAGGGCCTGGCCGAGCGCTTAGGCGACGGCCTGGGCGGCGCGACGGACGGGGACTTGGCCGCGGCCCGGGTTTTCGCGCGCCGGGCCGAGGAGCTGGCCCAGGGCCAAGACCAGAGCTTTTTGGCCGCGGTTTTGGCCGGCGGCCTGACCGAGGCCGTCTTGGGCTTCGCTAAGCTGGCCGCTCGCCTTAAAGAAAGCGAGGCCGTGGCCCAAGAGGCCTTAGCCGACCCGACCGACCCGGCCAACGTAGGGATCCTGGCCAAGTTAACGGCCTTAGGCCAAGACCACGATCTTGAGACCCTAGACCCTAAGCCCTTGGCCGCGGATCTGGCCAAGACCGAGCAAGGGGTTTTAAAGCTAAAGCTTTTAAGGGATAGCCTTTCGGCCTTACTCCCGGATCTGCCCGAGCTGGGCCAGGCTCCCATGACCGCCTTCGCGGCGGCCAAGGCCCTTTTGGGCCAGGCCCCGGCCCCGGTCGCGGCCTTAGGGGCCCGGCTGGGCGCAGGCGAAAGGCTCATGGCCTTAAAGGACAAAAACCGCCAGGGCCAGAGCCTTTTGGAAAAGCGCGGGTCCTTGGCCGCCCGCTTAGACCCCGACTGCCCCTTAGAGCCTAAAGAGCTAAGGGCCATGGCCGAGACCTTCTTGTCGGCCGGCTTTTTTAAGTTCATTTCCCCGACCTATCGCCGGGCCGAGCGAGCCTATCGGGCCATCGTCAAGGGCCCGGCCGACTCCCAAATGGCGGCCGGGGATCTGACGAAGCTCGCCGCCATCAAAGAGGAGGCCAGGGCCTTTGAAGGCGACCAGGCGGCTCGGGCGGCCTATGGGCTTAACTTCGCGGGCCTTAACACCGATTTTGGACTCTACGAGGCGGCCATCGCCTTCGCCGATAGATTGGAGGCCATATTCCCGGCCGAAAAATTCCCCATGACTCGCCTGTGGCTTTTGGAAGGCCGGCCGGCCCTATTAGACTTTTTGGCCGAAAACGACTGTCCCGCCGCGTCCGTCGACTACGGCG
>JAITIH010000195.1 GCA_031279525.1 Deltaproteobacteria bacterium
TGACGTTGTGGCCTCCGTAGCCGCCCCAGCGGACCCCAAGGCTCTGGGAAAAGTCGTTGGAGGCCTCGACTATCCTTGCCTCAATGAGAATCTGCCTGGCCACCTTGTCGTTGCGACGAAAAATCTCTCTGATGTTCTTCAGGGTCTTCAAGTCGTCCTCGACGTAAATGTCGTTGCCAATGACCCGGACGCTGCCGCGGGAGCTGACGGCCTTTCTCAGTTCCTCGGACACGCTGCTGACCGAGGAGTATTTGGGGGTGAAGACATCTTTATCTAGGGTGACCTTGGCCGTTGGGTCCGAGGGGTCGGGCATGGCCCGGCGGATGTTGTCCATGGAATCGATCCGCAAGACGTTGCCCTTTTGGATGACCCCTAAGTTCTTGGAGGCTAAGACGATGTCCAGGGCCTGGTCCCAGGGCACGTTCTTCAGCTTTAAGGTGACTTTGCCGCTGACCTGGTCGGAGACGACCACGTTCATGCCGGAGACTTCCCCAATGAGGCGCAGGATGTTATGAATGTCGGCGTTTTGAAAATCCAAGGTGATCTTTTCGCCGCGATATTCGCGATCGGCCATCGCGGCCAAGGGATCAATGGGAATATCCGGAAACGTGACCTGAGGCCTTGAGACCGAAGCTTGAGTGGCGGCCGCAGTGGCCGTCTGGGGGGAGGGGGCGAAAGTTTGGGCCCAAGCCCCGCCTTGGAGGGCCAAGGCTAAGGCCGCGGCCGCCAAAAAGGCCAGCCCAAGCCGCCAGGTTAAGGTAAGGATCGTTTTCATGGCTTGTCTCCTATGGAAATTAACAAAATCTTTGGCGCTTATTTTAGGCGAAGGACGGGGCCGGGTCGACCCCTGGCGCTCATTTCGTTTCAAAAAATAATTGGGAGCCTAAATTGCCAGAAAAAGAATGGTTTTAACCATTCTTCCGTCATTGATCTAATCGGCATTTAACGGCGACTCCGTTAATCTAAAATCAGGCCCCGAGATAATCAAAAACACGCTAATAGTTTGAATCCATAACAATTTCGGCGCCTCGGGCGGTTAAAAAAAATTTTGAAAAAATTAAAAATCCTTCTAAACCTTTACGAAAGGACAAGAACTCTATGATAGCGGCCTAGATTAAATTGTGATCAATTACTAGAGGTTAGCCTTAAAAACGACGATGGCCCAACCAAAATGGCTGGGCCAATACCCCCATATATGGGGTCAAAAATTTAACGAAGCGGATTTCGGCCTTAAGGATCTTGGGCCCTTAGGCTAGAACCGCGACGTCGAAAAACTGGCAAACCTAAGAATTTACTTTAATTTCGCCTCTCTTTTCAGGCGCGTTTAAGCCCTTAAGGCCGCGCCCCGGCGATAGCCGTTAGCCTTCCTCTTCGGCTTTTTGGCCAGCCCGTTTCCCGACCGGCCTCTCTAGCCGGCCAAAAGGCCAACCAAGCCCTAAACCCCTATTAGCCCTACTCCGAAAGGACCATCTCGCCATCCGCGTCCCTTTGGACGTTCAGCCTAAACTCGGTGATGCGGGACGAGGCTCCGCTCGAAGAGGAGGACCGGTAGGAAATCGCCGGTTCCTCGACGATGAGCTTAGAGGGGGTGATTTCTTTGACGAACCCATTGTTGTTGCCGATGAGGACTCCTTTGCGGACGATGTAGCCCTTGCCCCCGCTGTCCATCAGAGCCCAGTTGTTTTCGGGATCGGAGCCCACGACAATGGCCGTCAAGGTAAACTGGTTTAAGGACAGCTGCTGAATCACGGGCTTTGGCGTCCGGTCGTCGGGCGCGTTCTGCTTAGGATCCGGCGGTTTAGCCACCGACTCGATGGGCATAAAGGGATCCGCGGTCGAGGCGGCCTTGAAGACGTACTCCTTATTGACGGTCTCCTGCCAGGCTTTCAACTCGCTCAATATTTTTTCTTTGGCCTTGTTGGCCTCGATTTGCTCCGGGGTTAACGGGGCCTGAGGCTCTGGGGCTTCCTCGATCGGGGCCCCTAGTTTGGGCGGGGCCGGCGGCAAGGGGCTCTCAGCGGTCGCCTGGGCGGCCGCGTTAGAGGCCGTCGGCGCGAAGGCCACGTTGGGGGCCGTCGGCGGGGCGGCTAGCCTTGAGACTTGGGCGGACCCTGGCGAACCCGCGCCGTTGGGGTTGGGGGAGTTGTACTCCACTTTGAATCTCATGCCGCCGTCCTCACTAGGGGCGGCCGCTTGGCCAGGCGGCTGGGCCAGGGGTTTTTGTTGGGCTAAAGCCAGGGCCGCGGAGCCCAATATTAAGAGCGAAGCCAGAGCCCAAAGGCGCCCCGCGAGCGCGAGTGGGTCGACTAGGCGGAAAATAAAGCACATAACCGCGCGCTCCAATCTTAATGCCGCGTTAGGCGCGACCATAATCGCGCCTAACAGTTGGTGGAGGGGGCCCCCTCCTTTCCATTAAATTGGCCAACGGGCCGCCGGAGCCGTCCCCATCGCCCGCCGGGCCAGAACTTTATTTTTTCCCTTTAGGCTTGTTTTCCTTGGCGTACTCGATCTCTTGCGGGGTCAGGAAGC
>JAITIH010000346.1 GCA_031279525.1 Deltaproteobacteria bacterium
GGGGTCCAGCTGGAGATGGGCCGCGGTCTTAGGGCCGGCCGAGGCTAGGCAGGCCTTTAAAAAGGACATGGAAATGTTCTCCCGGTCCTCCATCAGGTTAGCCAGGCCAGTCAGGCCGAAGCTGGCCTGGGCCCAGGTCGGGGTGGCCACGAAGGTGCCGCTGCCCTGGACTCTTTTAAGGAGCCCTTCTTGGACCAAGAGGCCGATGGCCTGGCGGACGGTCATGATGGACAGCCCGTATTCACGGCCGATGGCGGCCTCCGAGGGGAGCCGAACGTCTACGGCGTACTCGCCGGCGGCTATTTTGCCCTTGAGGGTTTGGGCCAGGGCCCGATAGGCGGTCAAGGTTTTTTCCGATTTATCTTTCGCGTCGCCGATTGAATCGGGTTTTTTCGGGGCCATAATGAGTTTCGTCTCTTTAAAGCTCTCGCCTATGACCCTTAGGGTTAGGCGGTTAGCCCCAAGGCGGGCGCGCCTTAAGGCGTGGCGGTAATTAAAAGCGCGTCTTCCCAGTTCGCGATCAATCGGAGGGTCAATTGGCGGTCAATCCAAGAGGTCCGAGGGGGCGAGGCGGTCGATCCTAGGCTTCGCGGGCCGTTATTATAACGGTATTCCCGTAGATTAATCTATCATACCAATAACAAATGAATTTTAAAAGTTTTTTTTCTGCCCTAAACCAAATTACAAGAGTTTTAAAGAAAAGTTCCCTGGCTCACCCGCCGCTAGCTTTGAAATTTAGCCGCGTCGTCTAATAATAATGTTGACCTGGCTAGCTAAAAAGCCTATCATACGTAAGATTTCCAAACCTTTCGTTTGGACCCCCCTAAGCGGCCGCTCTTGGGCCATTGGCGATCCACCCGAGGCTAGCTGGGCGAATCTAGCTTAGGCGAGGGCGGGGGGGCCTGAGGTTGATTGGGCCGGACTTTTTATGGGCCCTTAGCGGCTAAAAGCCCGGTATTTTTATTGAGGTCGCGGATGTCTGAGATAACCGTAAAAAATAAACGACTTTTCGACAAGAACGGCAATCTCGTGGCCGACCGGGCCGCCGAGGGCGAGGCCGCCGAGAAGGCCGAAGGTCAGTCCGAGAAAGCCGAAAGCCCCCCTCAGCCGGAGCCAAAGGCCCAAGAAGAGCCGAAAGAGGCCAAAAAGAAGGACCCAGCCCTCGACTTGGGCGGCTTGCCGGTGACCATCGCCATTCTTTTTCTGGACCTGGCCTCTAACGCCTTAATCCAAATGGGCGAAAAGGGCCCGGAAGGCCAAGCCTTGTCCGCCCCTAACCTCCCGGTTGCCAAGCAGCTGATCGACCTTTTGGGCGTTTTGGAGAAAAAGACCCAAGGCAACCTGGACCATGAGGAAGAAGCCCTATTAAAGGCCCTCCTTTACGACGTTCGCCTCAAATACGTCAGCCTGACCTCAAGCTAGAAGAGTTGAGCCATATTCTTATAAAATTTTATTTTTTCCTATATCTTAAGCCCTTAAGGATAAAATTTATGGATCTAAGGTTAAATAGTAATATTCGGCGGTTAAACGGATGGGCGACCATTGGCTTAGCCTTTCTCTTTAGCCTAGCCGTGGGCGGGCCTTTATGGGCCCAAAGCCCCCAAAGTTCTCAAAGCTCCCCAAGCCTGACTAACCCCAACGGCTCGCAGCCCCCGCCGAACTCCTTAGTCGCCCCAAACTCTAGCCCGTCCCATCCGGGTCAGGCCGCCGGTCTAGTGACTTTGCCTTCGGTGGCCCCGGTGGTGGAAAAGTCCAAGCCGGCGGTGGTCAACATTTTCACGGTCAAAACCTTTAGGCGCCGGGGGCTCCGCGACAGCTTCCCCAATCGTCAGCGCTCAAGGCCCGAGCAGTTTCCTTTTGGCCCGCCCGACAGCTTTTTCGACGACTTTTTTGGCTTTCCTCAGGCTCCGCCCCAGGTCTTCCGGGAAAGGGCCTTGGGCTCGGGCTTCGTCATCGACAGGGAAGGCTACGTCATCACCAATAACCATGTGGTGGAAGGGGCCGACGAGATCAAGGTCAAGATGGACGACAAGCAGGAAATCGCCGCCGAGATCGTCGGTAGGGATCCCAAAACCGACTTGGCCTTATTGAAGCTCAAAAAACCCGGCAACTACCCGTACATCGACTTCGGCGACTCCGAAGAGGTCAAGATTGGCGACTGGCTGGTGGCCATCGGCAACCCCTTTGGCTTGGAGCACACCGTCACCACCGGCATCCTCTCGGCCCGGGGCCGGGCCATCGGGGCGGGCCCCTACGACGACTTTCTCCAGACCGACGCCTCAATTAACCCCGGCAACTCCGGTGGCCCCCTTCTTAACCTAAACGGCGAGGTGGTGGGCATCAACACCATGATAGTGGCCGGGGGCAACGGCATTGGCTTCGCCATTCCCTCCAAGCTGGCCCGCAAGATCGTCGACCAGCTCAAATCCCGGGGCCACGTGGAAAGGGGTTGGATAGGGGTGGTCATCCAGCCCTTGACCAACGAGATGTTGAAGACCTTTGGCGTGGAAAACACCAACGGGGCTCTGGTCGGCGACGTGGTCAAAGACACCCCGGCTCAGAGGGCCGGGCTCCGGCACGGGGACATCATCGTCCAGTTCGACGGCAAGCCCATTAACGAGTACGGCGACCTGACCTCGGTGGTGGCCGACACCCAAGTGGGCAAGACGGTCGACGTGGTTATTATCCGCGACAAGAGAAGAACCACCATTAAGCTGACCGTGGACCGCATGGTCGACGACACCGTCTCCGGCCCGGGAGGCGAGGGCTCCAACCTGGATCTGGGCCTGTCCCTAAGGGAACTGACCCCTGATCTGGCCCAGCGGCTCAATGT
>JAITIH010000015.1 GCA_031279525.1 Deltaproteobacteria bacterium
CCCTCAAAATGGACCACGCCTAGGTTATACTGGGCCAAGGCTAGCCCCTTTTCAGCGGCTTTTCGCCACAACGAGACGGCCTTAGGCTTATCGACTGGGACGCCGTTCCCCACAAAATGGGCCACGCCTAGGTTATACTGGGCCAAGGGAAGCCCCTTTTCGGCGGCTTTTCGCCACCACTCGACCGCCATGGCCTGGTCGGCCGGAACGCCCTGGCCTCGCTCGTAGGCCTCGCCTAGGTTGAGCTGGGCCTCGGCGACTCCTTGGGCGGCGGCTTTTCGCCACCAATTGACGGCCTGGGCCCGGTCGACCTGGACGCCTTTTCCCGCAAATAACGCCCCGCCTAGATTTAACTGGGCCTTAGCGTCGCCCAAGGCCGCGGCCCATCGCCAATATTTTACGGCTTTAACGAAATCCTGGGGGACGCCCTCGCCTTTTTCGCAAGATTCCCCTCGCCGATTCGCCTCTTTCGCGACAAAACTTTTCAAGCCCAATTGCCACCCTAAATAGAGCGCAATAATCAGAAATAAACAAATAAATAATTTTTTATTATTTTTCATACTATTAATCAATTATCAATATAAAAATAGCAAGGCAAATAATAATTATTAGTATAATTTTATCGTTTTTTAGCTAAATACCGAAAACTTCATTTTACGTTACTTTTATTTTTGACGGTCTCGCAAAAACCCCTGTTTTCGGGAATCGTTTGGAAAAATCCTTTAATAATTTCAGTAGGTTATTTTTCTGGTTTTCATTTTCCGGACTTATTGCGAAGCCCTCGTATTTTATTCGCCAATCCCTAAAGCCGGGTCCATAAGCCGCGCGGCTAGCCAGGCCCCTCTTTTGGGATTTCGGGGGGCGGCCTGGCCCAAAAAAAGGGCCAGGCCCATCGAGCCCCCTTGGCCGACCTATAAACATTTATATTCGCGGTTGGCCTAAAGCCCTAAAGGCCGCGAGCCCCGACCTTAAGGCTAGCCATAGGGTCGGGGCTCGCGGCCTTTTTAGGTCTGTTTCGCGGCCCTAGTCCTTTTTAGGGCCGATGGCCAAGAAGATAGTTCTCTCCCCTCTTCTCACCCAGAAAAGAATCGGGTCTTTCTTGTCGTGAGCCCTTAGGGTTTTTAAGTAGTCGTCGAAAGAGGCCATAGGTTGGCGATCGATCTCCAAGATGATGTCTCGGACCGCGACGCCGGCCAGATTGGCCTGGGACTCGGGGGCGACGCTTTCCACCAAGAGCCCGGAGGCGACCCCCAGCTCTTTAGCCGCTTCCTGAGAGATGGGCTTTAAGGTCAGGCCCAAATCCAAAGGCCCACCGGCCCCCACGGCCAGAGCCGGGTCGTCCTCCATTCGGGCGATGGTCACGGTCAGGTCCATTTTCTTTTTGTCGCGGACCAAGGCGAGCTTAACCTCCTTGCCAGGGGGGACGTCGGCCACTAGGGAGCTTAGGTCGCCAAACTCCTTAATGGGCTGGCCGTCGAGGGCCAACACCACGTCGCCGTGCTCCAGCCCCGCCTTTAAGGCCGGCGAGTCCGGGATGACGTCGGCGACCAGGGCCCCTTCGGCGGCCTCAAGGCCAAAGAGTTTGGCCATGTCCTCGGTGACCGTCTGAATGCTGACTCCCAGCCAGCCCCGCTCCACGTAGCCTTTGGCCTTTAGCTGGGCCACGATCTTGGCCACCAGCTTCGAGGGGATGGCGAAGCCAATGCCCGTGCCCCGGGAGGTGACCTTGGTGTTGACCCCGACCACCTCGCCTTTTAGGCTCAATAAGGGCCCGCCCGAGCTGCCGGGGTTGATGGAGGCGTCGGTTTGCAGGAAATCGTCGTAGGGCCCGGCCCCGATGGCCCGGCCGCGGGCCGACAAGATCCCCAAAGTCACCGTGTGCTCTAGGCCAAAGGGGTTGCCGATGGCGATTAGCCAGTCGCCGATGTTCAGCTGGTCGGAGTCGCCAAAGGTCAGAAAGGGGTAAGGCCCGGGTTTGGCCAACTTCAAAAGGGCCAGATCGGTCTTGGGATCGCGGCCGACGATCTCGGCCTTCTGCTCATGGCCATCGCTTAAAGTCACCGTAATGGACTCGGCCCCCTCCACCAGATGGTTGTTGGTGACGACGTAGCCTTCCGCGTCATAGATAAACCCGGACCCTTGGGCCGTCTCCCGACCGCCCGGGTCTGGGGCGGGTCCCCCGTTCGGGCCGCCGGGCTGGCCGGGGACCGGCGGCTGGCCGGAGTCGCGCCGAGGAATCGGCCGGTCCACCACCAGGTTAATCACGGCCTCCTGGGACTTAGTCGCGATGGGGGCGACCGAGGGCAGATCGGCGAGGTTGCCTAGGGCGGAGGCGGCGTTGGCTCCGGAGTTCGCGGTCGCGTCGGCGGCTCGGCCGTCGGCTCGGTCGTCGGACCGGCCGTTGGACCGGCCGTCGGACCGACCGTCGAACCGACCGTCGGACCGACCGTCGGACCGGCCGTCGGACCGACCGTCGGACCGACCGTCGTCTCGGGCCGCGCTCTGGGCCATGAGGCTAGGCCCGCAAATGGCCAGCCCCAGGAGGGCGATTAGCGAAAACAAAAAGCCTATTTTTAACTGCATCGGCGTTACCTTCTCCTATAAGCCAAAAAACGTTGGCCTCGATAATGTTTAGCGTCGAATTTGGTCGGCCCGCCTTACCCAAAAAAGAGCTGGCCCAGGCGGCCCTTATGGGAACGAGCCGCCTAAGGCCAAGGGCCACGGGGGCCTTCTTAGGAGGCCCCTCCCCACCTACGCCTTACTAAGGGGGCTTGGCTAAAGACTCTTATTTGACGGGCCAGGGGCCGGGCCTAAAAAGGCCAAAAAGGAGGGGGCCTTCGACTAGCGGCCAGGGCGGGCGACCAGGCGAGTCAGGGCCCGCTCCAAGTCCTCTCGGTGGCCAAAGATCGTTTCCATTTCCTGGGCCGAGGGCCGGGCGAACTCCGGGGCCACGGCTAACTTGGGGTTGTCTGGGTCGAAAATGGCCAAAACGCCCAAGTTAATCTTGGTCACCGAGTAAATCAACCTTTTTTCCGTCCAGCCGGACAGCTCCATCAGCTGATTGGCCACGGCGGGATCCTGGCCCAAGCCCATGACGAGCTGGATATGGGTCAGGTAAACCTTTAGGTCGGCCTCCTTTAGGGGCGGCTCCTTGGCCATGGCCTCGTATAGATGAGCCAGGCTTTTGGCGGTCATGGGCGGCTCAAGGGCCCGGGTCTCGTTGACCAAAAGGCCAAGGCCCTCGGCCCCGCCGCTTAAGCCGACTCCAAAAACCCAAAAGGCGGCGAGGAAAGCGGCCAAGGCCCAGGCCGCGCGACCTGGCTTAGGCCGCCGAAGCCGCCGAAGTCCACCCCTCATAGCCTCGCCCCGCCCGGCCTAGAGAGGGTCCTGGGGATGGGCGAGACTCTCCAGGGCCAGGGCCATCAAAAGAGGAAACATTATTTCATGGTGGCCAATAAAATAAAACCCCCGCCCGCCTTCCTGGGTCGGCCGCTCCACCACGTTGACCCGGGGGCGATACTGGTAAATGAAGTCGAGGTTAATGGTCGTAAGGCGCTTAACCGCGAAGCCTAAGTTCCTGACTAAGGTTAAGGCCTTTAAAAACACCTCGGGCATGACCACCGCCGAGCCTAGGTTGACGAAGACCCCCTCCTCCAAGGTGGCCGCCATTTGGCAAAAAACCTGAAAGTCGGCCATGGAGGCCTGGCCAAGCTGGCCAAAGTCCCGGTCCGGGTGGATGTGGTAGACGTC
>JAITIH010000043.1 GCA_031279525.1 Deltaproteobacteria bacterium
GGCCCCGGGGAGCTTTATCCCCTTCGAGAGCCTGGCCGAGTCCCTTAAGGCCAACTTCAAAAGCTACGATGGCCACGTGACCATTGGGGCCATTGGCCTGTACTTTCGGCTTTTAGCCCCGCTCATAACGGACAAACGCTCCGACCCGGCGGTGGTGGCCCTAGGCGAGGACGGGCAATACGCGGTTAGCTTGCTCTCCGGCCACCTAGGCGGGGCCAACGATTTAACCAAAATCATAGCCCAGCTCTCCGACGGCCAAGCCGTGATCACCACGGCCACTGACTTAAACGAAAAACCGGCCTTAGAGGTCCTGGCTAGGACCAACGGCCTCGTGGCCCAGAACTGGCCGCGCCTGGCCCCCTTGGCTCGCCTTCTGGCCGAGGGCGAGCCCGTTCCCATCCACGACCCCCACGGCTTCATGACCGCGGCCCTATCCCCTTGGGCCGGAAGTTTCCGGCCTTTTAGGGGCGAGCCCGAGGAGGCTGGCCTTTGGGTCGACTTTTTGGCCCCGGCCCCGTCTTACTGCTTTATACTAAGGCCAAGGGTCTTGGTCGTGGGCTTAGGCTCCCACCGTGAGGTCACTCGAGACGAGCTCTATGAGCCTTTGGCCGCGACCTTTAGGGAAAGGAACCTCGCCTTAGGCTCCATCCGCCTTTTAGCCACCATCGACCGCCGCGCCCAGGAAAGGGCCTTTTTGGACCTGGCCAACGACCTGGACGCCCCCTTATTGGCCTTTCCCCCGGAAGAGCTGGCCAAGGTCGAGGCCCCTAACCCTTCGGCCCTGGTCCGAAAAAACGTTGGAGTGGATTCCGTATGCGAAGCCGCCGCCTTATTGGCCGCCCAGCCGGGGAACCTTCTAGTCCCCAAGCAGAAAACGAAGAAAGTGACCTTAGCCGTGGCCCTTATCGACTGGACCTCGTCGGCCTGGGCCCAGGCCACGCGACCGGCCTAACCAGTGAGGCCCGAAAGGCCTTAAGCCAGGCCGAGGCGGTCGTCGGCTACGGCCTATACCTAGACCAGGCCCTGTCCTTTTGCCCGGAACATTGCGAGGTTCACCGAAGCGGCATGGCCAGGGAATTGAAAAGGGCCAACCTGGCCCTGAACCTAGCCCTGGCCGGGCGGCGGGTGGCCGTGGTCTCAGGCGGGGACTCAGGAATTTACGGCATGGCCGGGGCCGTCTTCGAGCGAGCGGCCAGCCGGAAGCTGGCCTTAGGCCAAGGCCCTGACCAGCTAGACGTCCGGGTTGTGGCTGGGATCCCCTCCATCGTGGCCGGGGCGGCCCTTTTGGGGGCCCCTTTGACCCACGACTTCTGCGCCATCTCCCTCTCCGATCGGCTGACCCCCTGGCCGGACATCGAAAAAAGACTGGACCTGGCCAGTCAAGCCGGCTTCGTGGTGGCTCTCCACAACCCCAAAAGCCATGGCCGCGACTGGCAGCTGAAAAGGGCCGCCGAGATTTTGGCCCAAAACCTCTCGCCCAAAACCCCGGTGGGGATAGCCGCCCGAGTCGGGCGCTGGGGGGAAAAAACTCTAATCACTGACTTAGAAAGGCTTCCCGAGGAGGAGGTGGACATGCAAACCTTGGCCATCGTCGGGAACGAGACGACCTTCGTCTACCAAGGCTACCTGATAACGCCAAGGGGCTACGTGAACAAATACGGGGTCTAATCGGCCATAGGCCAAAAGGCCACGCGGCCGCCTAACCCAAAGAAGCCCTATGAGGCCTTAAGTCCGGCCGAAATGCGAGCCAAAAGCAATATTCAAAAGCGTTATGAAAAACGATATCAAAAACGTCATTCTAAAGCGTTATGAAAAACGTTATCAAAAGCGTCATTCAAAAGCGTTTTTGAATAGGCTTAAAACTATAATTATTAATACCGCTATCGTTAATATTTTCATTTATTTCTAATCCTCCTTTATAATTTTTCTTGCTCGGATAATGCCCGCGCCGATCCAGGCTGCAATTATAAGCCGAAAATTGGGGCCAGCTAAACCGCCCAATTAAACTAACCGTCGTTAAATAGCTGGCCAAAGACTCGCCGCGCCAGTTGGAGGAGACGAAAGAAAACAGCCGCCGCTCCTCAACCAGCCATTTCTTTGTCGCGGGCGGGAAATGGGCGACGAAAATCGGGGCCTTAAGGGCCTCGGCCAAATTCTGAAGATCGAGTTTCCAAGATTTGACCCTAAAATCCTTCAAACCCCCATCGTCCACGACCAGCAAAAGATATTTCAAGTCTTTAAAAAATTGGGCGCCAAAAGCTTTCCACCAGCCGAAAAAGGAGGCCAGAGCGAAGTCGGCCATGGTTAGGGAGGAGACGACGTTGATAAATCCGCGGCTATGGTCAAGGGCATATAGGCCTAAAGGGCGAGGCGCTGGCAAAGTAAGGTTAACGACGTCTTTGTCGCGAATCAAACTTTGTTTATTCTCTAAATCCAGTCGCCGCCAGGATTTACCGCCTTCAGCGACGGATTCGTTTTTTATCGCGTCGACGTAAACGATGGGCTGGCCGTCTCTAATGGCTTTTTTGGCTTCTTCGTTAATATAAACGCACTGGGCGAAATTATTTTTAGCCGACGATTTATCGCCATCGACGTTAGTTTTTAGTCTATAACCTAGAGCGCTTTAAGAGCCTACTAACTCGCGAGTTATCGACGTTGTAGCCTAAGTTAAGAAGTTCTCGGGATATTTCCCGCGAGCTTTTTAAAGTCCAGCGCAAAGTCGGCCGCGGGTCGTTTTCAGTGGCCTTAGAGGTTAAGGAGTCAAGGTAATCGAGGCGATAATTATCTCGCAAAAAACTAGGGTTTCGTCCATTACTTTTATTAGTTATCATTATTTTTAGCGACTATTTTCTCTTTATACATTTAAATATAAAGATTGATTATTTAATAAACTTATATTAAATAGCATTTTTAAAACTAATAAGACAAGATTTATTAAATAAAACCTAAAAGTTCACCCCGTAAACCCAGCTCCGCCCTTTTTCGTCGGGGCCGAGGCCTTTAAGACCCTAAAAAGCAACGGCTTTAGGGATCTTAACGAGGCCTCGACCGTTAGGAGACGCGCGAGAGGGCTTTAAAACGACGTCGCCAACGAAAAGGCCATAGGGGCTAAAGTTGGAGCTCGCTTACGCCGCAAAGCCTTCCAAACTAAATCGTTAGTTATAGTCATAACGTAAACTAACGAAAAAGTTGCGCCCTGGGCCAGGATAATCCACTCTTGACTCGTAATATTTGTTCAGGACGTTGCGAATGGCCAGGTTTAAAGTGACCTTGTGCTTATCGTCGCTAAGGCTAAAAATCTCCTTTTTAAACAACAAATCGACGATGGTGTAGCTTGGGGCGATGAAATAACCCTGGTAAGGGACGTTTGGCCGGTTGATAGGGCTCCAGTTTTGCACCCTGGCCCGGCCTACGTACGAAGCGTTTATATTGAAGGAAAATTTTATATCAGGGTTATCGAAATCCAATCCATAAGCGACGACCCAATCGGGAATCTCAGTGTCCGTCTCGTAAGCCCTGGTCGCTTCCCTATAGGCTCTTCTGGCGGTGAAATGGGTGGCTTTCATATAGGGGCCAAAGTAACTCTTCCAGTTTAGCAAGCCGCCTATATTTAACTTTCCGCCAAATTCAATCCCAGCGTAGGTGGTTCCTTGGCTGGAGTTGAAATATTCGACCACCGGCAGCCCGTTGTCGTCGAAGGCGCCGGTGGCGGCGCTGCGAACTTGGCCCGTGTATTTAGAGTGAAAATAGGTTACGTACGCGTCCCACCAATCCTGGAAAACGTCCACGCCTATCTCGAACGATTCGCTGGTGTAGGGATCTAAGTCGGGATTGGCGATGTAATGAACGCCGCCGCTGATTACGTCCCTCGTTAATTGATTTGGAGTGGGGAGATGAAAGCCTTCGGCGTAATTGGCCCTTAATTTAACCCAATCAAGGGGCAGGAACGCCACTCCAAACGATGGGGTCAAGTTGGTCGGGGTGGCCGATTTAAAGCCCTCAAGCTCGACTTTGTACTCGTCGTAACGAACGCCGGCGTTTACTATGAGTTTTTCGTTGAATAATCTAAGTTTGCCAATTAAAAACCCGGCCTTGTCGGAGTGCGTAACGGCTGGGCTTTTCGCGTAGTTGTAACCATAGTCTTGAGTTTTGAATTCTGTCCAATCGACCCCGCCAGTTATCTCAAGAAAACTCCAATTAGCGGTTATCTGGCTTTGCATGCCATTTATTTTAGTGTCGTAGGGGCCATAAGTGTACGCGAGGGGCCCATCAAGATCCCTTGAGCCGTAATAATATTTCCGATGTTCCTCGGTGTGGAAGTAACGCAATT
>JAITIH010000125.1 GCA_031279525.1 Deltaproteobacteria bacterium
GGTCGCCTTAAGCATTAAAGCCACGCCTTTTTAACCCGCGTCAGCAAGAAAACGAAAACCGGGGCCCCAATCAAAGAGGTCAAAACGCCTAAAGGCAGCTCCGCCCCCGGCAGCCCCCGGGCCAAGTCGTCGATCAAAAGCAAAATGAGCCCGCCTAAGCCAAAGGACGCGGCGATGAGCTTAGGGTAGTCGGCCCCGGCCAAAAGGCGGCTCAAATGGGGGACGACTAGCCCAATCCAGCCGACGACGCCGCAGACGGTCACCGAGGCCACGGTCATTAAAGTCGCGGCCGCCACGACCAAGAGCTTCACGACCCTAACGTCGACCCCAAGGGTCACGGCCACTTCCTCGCCCATGGCCAGGGCGTTTATCTGGTAGCGGTACAAAAACAAGAGGCCCAAAGAAATCGCCAAGATGGGCGCCATGATCATGACGTCCCGGTTGGAGACCCGGCCTAAACTACCCATCAGCCAGAAGACGATGGAGGGAAGGGCGCTTTCCGTGTCCGCCAAAAGCTTCAAAATGGACAGAAGGGCCCCAAAAAGGCTGCCCACGATCACGCCCGCCAAAACCATGGCCGTCAATTCCTGGCGACCAAACGTCCAAGCGATTAAATAGGCGGCCGCGACCGCGGCCAAGCCAAAAAAGAAGGCGGACGACTGGATCTGCCACCAAGGGGCGTCGTAAAGCATGGCCAAGGCGGCCCCGAAACTGGCCCCGGCCGAGACCCCCAATATGGCCGGGGAGACCATGGGGTTTTTAAAAAGAGTCTGGTACGAGGCCCCGGAAACCGACAAGGCCCCGCCTATTAAAACCGCCAAGACGATGCGCGGCAGTCTGACGGTCAGGGCCACGGTCTCAAGCGAAGGGTCTCCATACGGCTGGCCTAAAATCAACTTATGGCGAAAAATGTCGAACAGCTCCCAAAAAGACACCGGGTACCGGCCGACTCCGAAAGACAAAATCACGGCCGCCAAGAGGGCGGCGTATAAAAATAGAGCCCTGGAGACAAAGTGAGAAGCCTCTTTTTTAGGGGGCGTTGACCGCAAAGACACTCCTCAAAAACTCCAAGGGCAAATCGTTAAATCTTGATTATTGTTTACTGTTCAGGTTAAAGAAGCCTAATAACTATTTATTAAGCAGGTATAATTAAATTTATCGATAAATTCTAAAGATAATAATAATATATTATATATTTACATGCGCCAATAATTAAGTTAATAGAAACTTTTTAAGAAATAATTATATTTTTACAGATAAATGTCTCGTTCTTTACTAGGCGCAAACCTTGGCCAAGCCCGACTCCTGGGCCCGACTGGGCCCGAAAGGGCTCTAAAAGATCAACCCGAGGCGGTTTGACGGCTAAAATGTAAATTAAAAAGCCTTAAAAATAGGAACCTATGTTTTCTAAAGTCTAGAATAGATTTATCTAATGGTAACAATCCCATTAAAAAGTGTCAACGCAAAAATTCTCTTAAAGCCATTTAAACAATATTCACTCGACTTAGGCGCCCTGCCGCCGGTCGAGTTTAGGCCTTATGGCCCCGGGCCGACTTTAAGCCCCAAAAGGCCCCTCTTTGGTTTTAGGCCCCTCTTTCGTTTTAGGCCCCTAAAGGCCCCCGGCCCGCGCGGAGCCTTGCCTCCGTCGGAAATTTTCCTTGACAACCGCCCTTATTCGCGGTTAAAAAGAGTTGACGAAAAATTTTGGCCAAAACGCCCTTGACGGGCGCCATTTGGCCCCTCGCTCACCCTATTATTTTGGGCTGATCAGAATTTATGAAGGCCCCGGACGTTAAGTCGCCCGGGGCCTTTTTTCATTTCATTAGCCCGGAAAGCCTAAAAGGGGGCCCTACGGTCCCTCTTTAGGCCCACGCCAAGGATCGAGATCGATGAGCTATCTGGATTCCAAAGTCCCGCCAATAAGGGAACTACGCCACCCTGAGACGGCCTTGGCTCACGGGGAGTCCCGCTGCGGCCAGGGCCCAAAAAAATCCTTCTGCCCTATCCAGGCCCAGGCCGACCGCTCCTTTACCCAAGGCTCCATCTGCCCTTTGCTTCCGGCCTTGGGCATCATGGCCAGCCTGCCCGACACGGTGGTCCTATTGCACGGGGCGGTGGGCTGCGGCAGCTGCGCCATGGGCAATAACGTGAACGTCAGGGCCGGGAACGCCATGCGAGGCAATCCCGGAAAAGACGCCTTATGGCTCTCCACGGCCTTAAACGAGGACAACGTCATCTTTGGTGGGGGCGAGAAACTGGCCGCGGCCATCGTCGAGGCCGACCAGGTTTACCGGCCCAAAGTCATTTTGGCCGTCTCGGGCTGTCTACCCGGGGTCATTGGCGACGACGTCGACAACGTGGCCGCCGAGACCCAGGCTAAAGTCAAGGCCCGGATTCTGCCGGTCCATTGCGAGGGCTTTAAATCCCGGTTCATGGCCACGGCCTACGACGTGGTCTACCACGCCGTGGGCCGCGGCCTCTTGCCGGCCGAGGCCCCTGGGCCAAAAGACCCCACGGCCATTAACGTCATGAACGTCGGCTCCATGGGCTTGACCGACGAAAAGGAGCTGGCCCGCCTATTGGGGGAGATGGGGCTAAAGGCCAACTTCTTCCCTGTCTTCGCCAGCCCGGACGGCTTCGCCAAGGCCACCCAAGCTCGGGCCTCCATTAGCGTCTGCCCGACCCACGACGATTACTTCCTTAAACACTTGGAAGAAAAATACGACGTGCCCTCCATCGTCCGCCACATGCCCATTGGGATAAAAAACACCGGCTTGTGGCTGATGGACCTAGGGGAAAAGTTAGGCCTTAAGAAAGAGGCCAAAGCCCTAGTGGAGAAGGAAGAGGCCGAGCTAAACGCGGCCTTAGAGCCCATTAAGCCTTATTTCGCGGGCAAAACCGCCTTCGTCTCGGCCGGCGAGTACCGGTCCTTGGCCACGGGCCTTCTTTTAAGGGAGCTAGGCTTTAAGCTTTTGGGGATTCGGTCCTTTCACTTCGACGGGTTCGCGGAGGTGGAGCTGGCCAAGCTCGACCGCGACGGCGACTTCGTGTTTAACGTGGCCAACGTCCAGCCCTTTGAGGAAGCCAACCTCCTTAAGCGCTTAAAGCCGGACGTTTTCCTCGGCCACTGGCACGGCAACTCCACGGCGGCTCGCTTAGGGATCCCGGCCCAGGTCATTTACAACAGCGGCTACGCCTACATCGGCTACCAAGGGGCCTACGACCTGGCCCGCCGGCTACGGCGAAGGCTTTCCAATCCGGCCTTTTACCAAAGGGTGGGCCGCTTCGCTAAGCTGCCCTACCGGCCTCAGTGGTACGCGGCCGACCCCTTTAGCCAGATCCGGGCGGCCGAGGGCGAAGCCCAGGATCTTACCGAGATCCCCAAGGAGGCGGCGATATGAGCTTTGGCTTAAACGGCTCGTTTTTGGAAAGGCCGCGCGTCTCCTGCTCTTTGGGCGGGGCCTTGGCCGCGGCCGGAAATATCCCCAATGTGGCCCCCATCCTCCACGCCGGCCCGGGCTGCGCCGGCAATTTCGCCTGGGCCAACAACGGCGCCGCCGGCCTAGCCGTGACCGGCCCTTGCCTTGGCCTTAACGTCCCGGCCACCAACATCCAGGAAAGGGAGGTGGTCTTTGGGGGGATCGAGCGGCTTAGGGAAGAGATCCTTAACGCGGCCAAAATTATCGACGGCCAGCTGTATTTCGTCTTGACCGGCTGCTTGCCCGAGGTCATTGGCGACGACGTGGAAGGCTTGGTGGCCGAGCTGTCCGAGGGAGGCCTGCCCCTGATAATGGCCAGCGCGGCCGGCTTTAAGGGCGACTCCGACCACGGCTACGAGGCCGTCTTAAAGGCCTTGTTCGAAAAGTTCGTCAAACCCCAAAAAACTCGCGACCCTAACCTCGTCAACCTCTGGGGCGTCCCGCCTAGCCTCAACCCTTTCTGGCGCGGCGATCTATTAGGCTTTAAAGAGCTTTTGGGCTTACTGGGCCTTAGGGCCAACGTTTTTTTTGGCCCCGAGGCCAGCTTAAAGGGCTTAAAGGAGGCGGGCCGGGCCAGCTTAAACGTGGTCGTCTCCAGCCTGTACGGCCTAGGCGCGGCCGAGCTTTTTCAAGAAAAATTCGGGGTGGGCTTCGTCAACGCCCCCTATCCCATTGGGGCCTCGACCTCGGACCGTTTTTTGGCCATCGTCGGGGAGAGCTTAAGGATCCCTAGGGCCAAAGTCAAAAAAGCCATCGCGGCCGGGGGCCAACGGCATTACGACTACTTAGAACCCCTGGTCGACGTTTACAACGACATGGAAGCCCAACGCCACGCCTTAATCGTCGGCGACGCCAACTACGCCCTGGCCCTCACCGACTTCTTCGCCCAGGACTTAGGCTGGATCCCGGAGCTGACGGTCGTGACTAACGACCTTAGCTCCGAGAGCCAAAAAGAGATCTTAAAAGGCCATCTGGCCATGGGTGGGACCGCCCCAGGGCGGCTCGCCTTCGAGAGCCGGTCCGGGGCCATCGCCCGGGAGGCCCAGGCCATCTGGGCCAACCCGGGCCAAAAATACCGCGACTCCCGCCAACCCGTCTTCGTGGCCGGGAGCTCTTTGGAAAGATCTTTGGCGGCCGAGCTAGGGGCGGCCCACTTAAGCCTGACTTACCCCGTCGCCAACCGGGCCATCTTAGACCGGGGTTACGTGGGCTACTCCGGCGGCTTGCGCCTGACCGAGGACGCGGTCGGCGCCATCGTCGCCGGCCGATAGGCGCGCCATGCCCATGTCAATCTTGCTGCCATTATATCGGCTAAAGGACCGGCCTCGCTTAAAAAGCTGTCGTCGGCAATTTTAGAAAAATCCATGATCAGTTTTCCGTTTTCTTTCCAGTCGTTATCACCGGAACCAAGAATGTCCATTGGTCCAAAAGGAAGGTT
>JAITIH010000217.1 GCA_031279525.1 Deltaproteobacteria bacterium
CCCTTTTTCCGCGACTCAAGGGGCCAAAACCAAAAGGCCGCCGCCTCATGGATACCTTTCTCATAATTTTGGCGGTTGCGGGCTTGGTGTTGTTAAACGCCATGTTCGTGGCCGCCGAATTCTCCTTCGTTAGGATTCGAGCCACAAAACTAGAATTATTAGCTCAAACCGGCAAAAGAAGAGCTAAAATAGCTATTTTCGGATTGGAAAACTTGGAAGATTATCTTTCAGTTTGCCAACTAGGTATTACTTTAGCTTCTTTAGGTTTAGGGTGGATAGGAGAACCATTTGTCGCGACTATGTTCGCGCCAGTTCTTAATTATTTAAATATTACTAACCCTACTTTAGTTCATTCAATCTCGTTCATAGTTGGTTTTGGTTTTATCACATTTATTCACGTGACTTTTGGCGAGCTGGCCCCCAAAAACATGTCCATCCGCTCCACCGAGGCCACGGTCCTTTTTCTGGCCATCCCCATGCGGGCCTTCCACGTCTTGTTCCTGCCGGCTGTCAAGATCCTAAACGCCATGGCCCAGGCCATCTTGGTGGTCTTTAGGGTGGGCCACGCCAGCCACTCCGAGGCCCACAGCGCCGAGGAGATTAAGCTCATCGTGGCCGACTCCCGCGACGACGGCCAACTGGACGAGGCCGAGGAGCGCCTCATCAACAACATTATAAACTTAAGCCGCCGCACCGCCCGGGACATCATGGTCCACCGAACCAAGGTGGCTAGCATTTCGGCCGACGAGTCCCCCCAGGCGGCCATTAAGGTCATCATGGAGCGGGGCTTCACGAGGCTACCCATCTACGACGGCGACCGGGACAACATCATTGGCTTCGTCCACGCCAAGGACCTTTTGGACTCCGGCCCCCCGAACTCCCCAGGCCCCCCTAGCGCCTTAAGGCCCTTGGTCCGTCCCACCTTGTATATCTACGACCACCAGCCCATCGACGACATCCTGGAAATGATGAAGAAAAAAAGGACCCGTCTAGGGCTAGTCTGGGACGAGTACGGCAGCTGGCAGGGCTTATTGACCATGGAAAACGTCCTAGAGTCCATAGTCGGACCCATCCAGGATGAGTTCGACCACGAAGAGCCCGCCATCGTCTCCCAGTCGGACGGGTCGCTCCTGGTTCAGACCAGCGTCTCCCTAGAGGAGCTCTCCCACCACCTAAACTTAGAGTTAGCCCCGGACTCGACGGAAAGGTACCGGCCCTTGGCCGCCATCCTGTCCGACAAGTTCGGGGAAACCCCGACCCGAGGCGACTTTTGGAACGGCTACGGGGCCAAATTCACGGTGGCCGCCTGCGACGGCCTGGCGGTGACCCAGGTCCAAGTCGACTCCTACGCCGACCGCTCGCCCAACGCCGGGAAAGGGGAGCCGACCGCTGGGTAAGCCGCCGCCAAAACTGGAGTCCAGCGGGAACCCAAACGCCGAGTCGACGTTAGCCAAAAGCCAAGATAGCGTTAGGCAAAGGGCCAGGGCAGCGGGAACCTAAGGCCGGGCCTACGTTCGCGAATAAGCTAAGCTTACGGGAACCACGCGCCAGATCGGCGTTAGCCAACGCGCCGGGGAAGAGTCGGCCAAAAACCGCTTAACGAGCCCAAATCCTTTTTTCCCAAAGCCCCCCGCCCCCAAAAAACGACGTTGTCTTTACCCCGCCTTTGGCCCGCCAATGGCTTTTCGTCATTTTCTTAAGCCTACTGTCTTAAGCCTTACGACCCGCCAAAGGCTTCCCATTGTTGACGTAAGCCTTTGGCCCGCCTAAAAACTCCTTAGCCGCTTTAATTAGCCTTCGGCCATTCAAATAAATTTCTATAAATATCAGCTAGTTAAGCCGAGAGTTTTGGCCCTAAGGCCCCCTACCCCCTCTCCTAAGGCCCAATCTCTCGCGAAAACGGCGCCTGGCTAAAGCGGCTCGCCGCCGAGGGGCGGGCCAGGCAATCTTTAGCAGTCTTTAGCAGTCTTTAGCAGTCTTTAGCAGTCTTTAGGCGGCCTTTAGCGGCCTTTCATTGACCTTAATTTTCTTTTCCGCCAGCTACCGACCGCGCCCTTTTTGGCGGATTAAGGGCGGCGTTTTAGAAGGGCCTCTAAGGGAAGGCTTTAGGCCCCCCGTCTTTCTTTTTGACCAATGGGCTTTAGGCCCTTTAGGCGGATCCTTCGCTAAGGCTATGGCTAGGCGCCTAAATTCGACCCAATAGGGCTTCCCTAGCAGGGAACTTAAGAGGGGTCCCTAAAAATGGGTTTCCAACTATAAAAATCTAAAAATAATTATTTATTACTTAATAAAAATTGTGTAATAAATAGAGCAAATATAAATATTAATAAATTATTTTTACTATAAAAATAAATATATAATTAAAAACCATGTATCGTTTAAATTTATAAAATAAAAAAGACGAAATTAGCGATTCTCTTCGCCATGTCGGTTCGCCTGGCCGCGGCGGTGTCTTGATTTTTGATTGGAGTCTAACGTATAATTCCCGTAACCTTAAAAAAAGCGTTTTTTCGGGCCAGATGGCTAGCGAATTAGGCTTCTTTTCAAGCTCGCCTTGCCCCCGCTACGGGGGCTCTTCCTTTTTTCGCCGTCTACAAGTCTCAAAACTTCCGAACGACCTTAATATTTATTTTCTAAGGAGGAATTTATGGACAAGGGCAAAAAGCTGACTACCGCCGCCGGCGCCCCAGTCGCGGACAACACTAATTCCATGACCGCCGGCGACCGGGGCCCGATGACCTTGCAGAATCCCTGGTTTTTAGAAAAACTAGCCCATTTCGATCGCGAAGTCATTCCCGAACGCCGGATGCACGCCAAGGGGTCGGGCGCGTTTGGGACTTTCACCGTCACCCACGACATAACCAAATACACTAAAGCGAAAATCTTCTCCGCGGTAGGCAAGAAAACCGAGGTCTTCGTCCGTTTCTCGACGGTGGCCGGCGAGCGCGGGGCCGCCGAC
>JAITIH010000251.1 GCA_031279525.1 Deltaproteobacteria bacterium
CGTTTATTTTGTATTTGAAGAGAGTTGACAAATTGAGCCCAGAGGCCTATTTTGGGGTTTATTGGTTAAACGGTCAAACCCCCTAAGGCTAAGGGTTCGCGACTTTTCGAACGATTATAGCCCATATTGATTATTTGATCCGATTTTTCGACTTTAACCCGCGCCCGTCGCTTTTACCAACGACGCTTCAGCGACGATAATTTTAATTGAAATAAAGACGTATTATTTTTTGTCGCGCGCTCATTTTGGAGGTTTTATGCCATATTTTGCCTGGTCTGGCGTTAACTTCAAGGGGAAAAAACGCAAAGGCACCATGGAGGCCAACGACACCCGGCAGGTGGAAGCGTTTTTAAAACGGTTGAGGATCAGCGATTACACCATTAAGGACGCGCCTAAAGATCTCTTGGCCGGGATCGCTATGTTCGCCCCCAAGGTCACGGTCAAAGACGTCATGCTGTTTACCCGGCAGTTTTCCACGATGATCGACGCCGGCTTGCCGTTGGTCCAGTGTTTGAAGATTATGGCCGACCAGACCGACAACGCCACTCTCAAGAACATGCTCCGCGATATTAACAACTCCGTCCAGTCTGGGGCCACCCTTTCCGACGCCCTTAGAAAGTATCCCGACCATTTCGACTCGCTTTACTGCAACCTGGTGGCGGCGGGGGAGACGGCCGGTATCTTGGACACGATCCTAAAGCGCCTGGCCGAGTACATTGAAAAGGCCGAGAAGCTCAAGAGGAAAGTCAAGGGGGCCTTGGCCTATCCCCTCATCGTCATGGGCGTCGGCGTGGTGGTCATGCTGGTCATCATGATCTTCGTCATCCCCACTTTCGAGGAGATGTTCTCCAGTTTTGGCAAGGAACTGCCGTCCTTAACCCAGATGGTCATTGACGCTTCCAACATCCTCATCAATCAATGGTATATCATTCTGCCGGCGCTTATCGCGGCGTTTATTGGCATAAAGAAATTTGTCAAGACGGAGGTGGGGAGACTTCTTTTCGACACTTATTCCCTAAAGCTCCCCGTTTTCGGCGATCTTCTCCGAAAAGTGGCCGTCTCCAAGTTCACCCGGACCCTGGCCACCATGCTCCAGGCCGGCGTGCCCATCATCACCAGTTTAGACATAGTCGCCGGCACGGCCGGCAACAAAGTCGTCGAGGAGGCGCTTTTAGACTCCCGCTCGGCCATCGCCGAAGGGCGGCCTCTGGTCGACCCTTTAATTGAGTCCCAGGTTTTCCCCAACATGGTCACCTCCATGATCGCCGTTGGCGAGGAAGCCGGCGCCTTGGACGTCATGCTTTTAAAAATCGCCGACTTTTTCGACGACGAAGTCGACGCGGCGGTGGAAACGGTCATGACCATGATTGAGCCCATGATGATCGTCTTTCTGGGCGGCACCGTCGGAACTCTCATCATCGCCATGTACCTGCCCATCTTCGGCATGGGCTCGGCGGTCAGCGGCTAACGTTTAAATTTCCGGCCAAAGCGAACCCCGTCAACCTTGGCGGGGTTTTTTTTGGCCTTCGCCTTGGACGAGAAAACCGCCCTTTTAGCTGGCCGGCCTTTGGATTGGCTAGCCGAGGTCCGTTAAAGCGCTGGCTTATCGGCTTTGGCTGACCGCTTGCCGCCATAGACCGGCTGGCCTTCCATTTTGCTTAAAAAGCCGTATGGCTTCCGTCATAGAGGGGGGAGAGCCTTCGTTTTTGGCGGTCTACCCTCCGGCTTAGGTTAGGCGGGTTTTTCGGGAAAGAGCCCTTAGTTTCGCCCTAAGAACCCCATAGTTCTTGGCTCAGGAGCGCTATGGCTCTGGCCTAAGGGCCTTTAGTTTCGCTAAAGGAATCCCTCCTAAGGCTCTGGCTTCCGACGTTTGGCTGAAAATTCCGAAGTTTTGGCCAGCCGGCCTCCGATTCGGCCGGCGTTCCCTCAATTTTGGGCGGGCTCGGAGGCGCCTCAGCCTTGGGGGGCTATTGCCGGGGTGGTGGTTTTTGGCTTGGCCAAAGATTTTTAGGGCTTTTTGGCGGCTCGTTTTTGGAGCTAGACGATTTTGGCCAGGGAAGAGCGGCGAAAAATGGTCGGGGCGATGGAAGGGGGTTTTTGGCGGGAAAATCGCGGGGGCGCCAAAGCGGCGCCCCCCGAAAAAAACCGTCGGCCAGGGGCAGCCTGACCGACGGGCGATTTAAGAGTTGGAGAAAGAGATCGAGCCTAAGCGGAGGCGGGTTAGAACTCCCAACCGATCCTGACGCCCCCGGAAATTCCGCGGCGGACGCCCACGTGGCCCTGGAGGCCGGCTTCGACGTTGAAGCGCTTGTCCTTGGTGGAGCGGTAGATAATTCCGATTTCGCCGATACCAGTTCCGCCTTTCATGCTAGGCGCGTCATAGGGCTGCCCCAAGACGTAGCACCGGGATTCGGCGTCGAACTCCTGCTCGTAGTGAGCCCCTAAGTAATAGGAGAATCTTTCGGACCTAATCTTGGTGTAACGGGCGCCAAACCGGAAACGCTGAGAAATGCTTTTGTCGTAAGACAACCGTTCGCCGGTAGAGAGCCTAAAGGATTTGGCGTTCTGCTTGGTCCAGAAATACCTGGCCAATAGGTCAAGGGTGGAATTATCCGATAGCATCCACGCGTGCCCGGCCCCATTGTGTAAGGCGTAGTAAGGGGTTTCGAAGTCAAAGTGCAAGGATTGACCGTTGCCGGCGACGAAATTCGGGGCCGTGAATTTGGTCTCGATTTTGCCGGCCCTGGCTGAGCCTTCCAGGCGGAAACCGTTGTTCCAGCGATACCTGGTCATGAGCCCGCCGCCTAAGTACCTAATTGAGCCATCGCCGTCGTAGAGCCGCCCTAAATCGGCGTCCACGTCGTAGTGGGCGAAACCGCCGTCCGCGAAGGCGGCTATGAGGAAGGAGGAATTATGATTTGGCATGTAAACTTGGCGGGCTAGGCCAGCGATAAAAGTAAAGGTCCTATATTTATTCTTGGAGCCCTTGTGGGTCCAGAAAACCCCGACGTCAACCCCGGCGAAGGGATCCCAGCCGCGATCCTCGTCGCCGCTGGACGGCGGGTGGGTAAGGGGGTTTCCCTCTTTAAGGGCCATGTCGGCCGACTTGTAACTGTGGTCGGCCAGCCAGTTGCCGATGCCGGCGATAATCGCGAGGCTAGCCACTCGGCCCTCCAAGACGATCTTGGCGCCATCGGCAGGCGGCGTGTCGCCGCCGCTGGGCGTGTCGCCGCCGCCGGGCGTGTCGCCGCCAGGATCAACGGGCGGAGTCGGGACCGGCGTGGGCGTGTCGCCGCCGCCGCCGGGCGTGTCGCCGCCGCCGCCGGGCGTGTCGCCGCTGTCACCGGT
>JAITIH010000285.1 GCA_031279525.1 Deltaproteobacteria bacterium
GCATATGGCGGATCCTTTCCTCCACCTCGGAGGGATAAATGTTTTCCCCGGCCCGGATGATCATGTCCTTCCAGCGGCCGGTGATGACCAGGTAGTCGTCCTCGTCGAAATAGCCTAAATCCCCGGTGTGGATAAAGCCGTCCCCGTCTAAGATCTCGGCCGTGGCCTCGGGCAGGTTGTAATAGCCCTTCATGTTGACGTAGCCTCGGGCGGCCACCTCCCCGATCTCGCCTCGCGGCAGCTCGACCCGGGTGTCGGGGTTGACGATTTTCAGCTCCACCCCGGGCATGGCCCGGCCCACCGTCCCGGTTCTCTTCTCTAGGCTGTCGCCGCCAGCGGTCTGAGAGACGACTGGGCTGGTCTCGGTCATGCCGTAGCAGATGGTGATGTCCCGGGTGTGCATCCGCTCGATGGTCTCCCGCATGGTCTTAATGGGGCAAGGGGAGCCGGCCATGATGCCGGTCCTTAAGGAGGTCAGGTCGAACTGGCTAAAGCTCTTCTGCTCCAAAAGGGTGATGAACATGGTCGGGACCCCATAAATAGCCGTGCACTTTTCTTTTTCCACGTTGACCAAGATGTCCATGGCGCTGTAAATGTCCAAGACGATCATGGCCGCGGCGTGGTTAAGGGCGGCCATGGCCCCTAAGACCAAGCCGAAGCAGTGGAACAAAGGCACGGGGAGGCAAATGCGATCCTTGTTGGTCAGGCCTTGGTGGTAGCCGATCCAATAGCCGTTGGTCACGATGTTCTGGTGGGTCAGCATCACCCCTTTGGGAAACCCAGTGGTCCCGCTGGTGTACTGCATATTGACGATTTCGTCGTAATTTTGGCTATCGGCCAGGGCTCTAAACTTCTCGACCGGGGTTTGGTCGGCCATGGCGAGAATTTCTTGGTAGCCGAACATGTTGGCCGGGACGCTCTCGCCTAAGTAAATGACCTTCCTTAGGTAGGGAAGGCTTTTGGAATTTAGGCGCTCGCGCCCTTCCGTCAAGAGTTCCGGGGCCACTTCCAAAAGGGCCCCCACGTAGCTGAAGCCCCGAAAGCCCTCCATGAGGAAAAAATAGTTGGCGTCGGACTGCTTCAGCAAATACTCGATCTCGGCCCGGCGGTAGTGGGTGTTGACCGTGATGAAGATGGCCCCGATCTTGGCGCAAGCGTAAAGGACGGTCAGCCACTCGGGGACGTTGGTGGACCAGATGGCCACCTTGTCGCCAGGCTTGACGCCTAGGGCCATGAGCCCGCGGCCCAGGCGGTCGACTTCCTCATTTAGCGAGGCCCAGGTGTAGCGTCGATTGGGGCCAGGGTAGATTAGGGCGTCAGAGTCCGGCAAATCTCGCGCGTTGTCCTCCAGGCATTGGCCTATGGTCTTGTTTCTAAGATATTCGGTCATGGATTAGGAAAAACTCCGAAAATTAGACCCCTTTGGCTGGCGCCGCTTTTTTGGGCCTTTTAAGGGCCAGGGCGAGCGAGGGCCCAGTCGGGGGAAGCGAAAAAGGCTTAAAGACCAAAGGGGCAAGAGCCTATGGACCCAAAGCCCCAAAACTTTGAGAATCTATGATTATAGTCGGAAGCGGGGAGACTGGCAAGAATAAAAATATTTTTAATTTCCAATACGCGTTTTAAATATGTCTTAGTAGATTAGTTTTTTATCGCAAAATGAAATAAATAGCTTCTTTTAGCCAAAAACCGAGACGGTAAAAATTTGACCAAGAATAAATGAATAAAATCGCGACGCTACCCTTGAAAAAGCCTTTTTCCCCAGCCTTTGGCCCAAATAACTCGTAGCGAAAGCCACCTTACCCTCGGCTTAGGCTGGGGCCATAGGGCCCATAAGGCCTTTGGGGGTCGCCAGAAACCTTCGCTCGCTAGAAGCCCTTAGGGCTTCCGGCCCGGATCCCGCCCCTGGCCGAGCCGCCGACCTGTAAAACCGCCCTCCGCCGCCCTCTTTTAGGCTCTTGAAATCTCTAACCAGCCGTGTATAATGTTCACTTCTATGGCTAAGAGGTCCGTGGCGCGGGTCGGGATAAGGCTTTAAGCCAGCCAGTTCCGGTCGCGCCTCCTTTTGCCTTTAAGCGAGTTCGTTCAGGGCGGCATAGCCAAGTGGCTAAGGCGACGGTCTGCAAAATCGTTATTCGGCGGTTCGAATCCGCCTGCCGCCTCCATTTCCTTTTTCCATCGCTTTCTTTTCGCCCCTTTTTTCCTCACTAATTCAGTAAAATCAGCCATTTAACTTTCCACCCCGTTTTCTATATTGTCATCTCGGCCACTTGACGTCCTCTGCCAAAGCGCACATAATTTAGCGCACGAGGGGAAAAATGGTAAAAACGTGGGCGCTTTCTGAAGCGGGGCTTCGCGCCTTAAAACCTAAGGAAAAAACCTGCCAAGTTTTTGACGGCGACGGGCTTTATTTGGAAGTCAAACCTGACGGCCGAAAATTATGGCGATTCCAAAAACGCATAAGCGGTAAAATCGTTCGCCGTAGCCTGGGCAAATATCCTTTAGTCAGCCTTAAAGAGGCCAGAATCGTCGTATCCGTTCACGGGCAAGTTTGAGGTATGAGCCGGGGGTGGTTTCGAGACCTTTCC
>JAITIH010000326.1 GCA_031279525.1 Deltaproteobacteria bacterium
CGAAAAACCGCCGGCCGCCGCGTAAAACCTAAAGTCATCCCCCTTAGCCAACCGTTGGTCGGAAAAATCTAAGGCCGGCCCAAAAAAATGGCCACCAGGGGACAAAACCTAGGCGGCCAGAAACTCAAAAAAGGGGGGAGGTTATTTAGGCCAAGTGGCGGGCCAGAAACTCGGACATATGCTCGACCTTCAGAGGCCCGTCCTTGGCCCGCTCCCCGCCGTTTAGTTGCATGTAACAGCCTGGGCAATCGGTCACTAGGCGGGCGGCCCCGGCCGCTTCCAGGTTTTTCAGTTTATTGGCCAGAAGAACCCCGGAGATTTCCGGGAACTTGACCGAGTAAGTCCCGCCAAACCCGCAGCAAACGTCCTCTTCCGCGGAGCTCTGGTACTGGCCAGCCGCCTTCAAAAGGATTTTGGGGGCCTCGACCACGCCCAATCCGCGGATCAGGTGGCAAGGGTAATGGTAGCCGACTTTTTCTTGGTCGTTTTTGAAAGCCTCCGGCTTGATCTTTATAACGTCGGTCAAAAAAGAGCTGAAGTCGACGACCTTGTCGGTAAAGCCCTTGATCTCGTCCCCTGGGAGCTCCCCGGCCAAAAGCTCCTCGTAACGATTCTTGATATGGGAGGCGCAGGACGCGCAGAGAGTCACGATATGGTCAGGAGCCGAGGCTTTAAAAGCCGCGACGTTGCCCTTGGCCGTGGCCACGGCCGCCTCGCGCTGCCCCATCATCTGGACCGGCAGGCCGCAGCAGCTCTGGGCCTCGGGGAAGTCGACGTTGAGCTTAGCCTTAGCGAAGATGGCCACCGCGGCCTTTAATTGCTCCGGATAGATAAAATCCTGGGCGCAGCCGGCGAAAAGGGAAACTTTCTTGGCCCCGGGGACCGCGGGCGGCTTAATGGAGGGCCAAATGTCCCGGAATGCCTGGTCGGCTATGGCCGGCAGAGCCCTAAATCCCTGGCCTAGGCCAAATATCTCCGGCAAATGCCGGATAAAGGGCCCCTTTTGGACGGGCTTTTGGGCGAACTTGGCGAACTTTAAGAGGGAATGGAAGAGCTTCCGGTTGGCCAAGACTCGACCCAAAAGGGCCGCGCTCATGTCAGAGCCAAACTCCTTGTTGAGCCGGACCCGGATCTCCTGGATAATGGCCGGCAGATCGATGCCGGCCGCGCAGACGTCCTTGCAGGCCTCGCAGCCGATGCAGTTTTGGGCCAAGACAAAGGCCCGATCGTGGCCGTGGAAGAAATAGGTCAAAATCAGCCCAATAGCCCCGATGTAGACGTAGCCCATTTTGTGGCCGCCAACTAAACGATAGACCGGGCAGACGTTGGCGCAGGCCCCGCAGCGGACGCAGCGGAGAGAGGCCCGGCATTTTTGGTCTTTCGCCAATTTGGTCCGGCCGTTGTCCAGGAAAACGACGTGAAAGGCCTTGTCCTCGTCTTGGCCGTCTTGGCCTTTGACGCTCACGGCTCCGGTAATCCAGGACACGTAAGTGGTGATGGCCTGGGCCGTGGCGTTCCGGGGCAGAACTTTAATGATCCTTAAGGCCTCGTGGAGGGTGGGGACCAATTTGTCGAGGCCTAAGATGGCGACGTGAACCTTAGGGAGGGTGGCGGTTAGGCGGCCGTTCCCCTCGTTGGTGCAGATGGCGATGGTCCCATTCTCGGCTATGGCGAAGTTGGCCCCGGAAATGCCCATGTCCGCCTCGGCGAACTTGGGCCTTAGCTCTTGGCGAGCCACCTTGACCAAATCGGAGATCTCGTCGCTCCGATCGCGCTTGGTGGTCGCGGCGAAGGCGTCGGCCACTTGGCCCCTGGACAGGTGAATGGCCGGCATGACCATATGGGAGGGCCCCTCATGCCTTAGCTGGATGATCCACTCGCCTAGGTCGGTCTCGTCGACCGTAAGGCCCGCCTTTTCCAAGGCCCGGTTTAAGTGGATCTCCTCGGCGGTCATGGATTTACTCTTAATGACCGTCCGGCAGCCGTAGTCATTGGCCAGTTGGCAAATCAAGTCGCGGGCCTCGGCGGCCGTGGCCGCTCGATGGACTTTAATCCCCTTTTTGGCGGCCTGAGCCGCGAACTGAGCGTAAAGCTCTTCCAAATGGTCTAAGGACTCCTCTTTCGCCTCGGCGATCTCGGCGATCAACTCTTTTTCGCTTACGTCAGCGAAGATCAAAACCCGGCTAGCCTTATACTGGACCGCGAAATTGTCTAAGGTTCGCCGCAAAAAATCGTCTTCTAGGGCCTCTTTTAAAGACCCATGGTAGGATTTCATCGTTTGAGCCGTCATGTCGCTAAGCCTCCGCTTTCGCCAGCCTATTCCTCAACCAAGACCAGATAGAGCTCCAAGGGACCGTGAACTCCTAAAGTCAAAACTCTTTCGATGTCCGCCGTCCGGCTGGGACCGGAAATAAAAGCCGTAAAATTGCGCTCTTTGGCCAGGGCGGCGTTAAGCAAACCTTCAGCCTCGTAAGACTGAGCGAATATCTTGGATTTGGCCAAGGCAATCACGTGGGACTCGCAAATCATGCTGGCCAATCGCTCGTCCTCGTTTTCGCACTCGATTACGCTAGAGGCCGTGTCGGCTAGGCCAAAGTCGGCCAGGGAAAAAGCCACGTCAATCCCGTGCAAATAATTTCTTAACCCCTGGCGGATCATCTTAAAATCCATCTTGGCCCCGGCCTCAAGCAGATAGCCCCAGGCTTTATCGTCCAAGGCCGGGGCGGCGAAAGTCTTTTTCCGGCCCTCCGCCGGCGGCGAGACTTCCCCTATCGGGGCGAGCGTGGCCAAAGGTTTGCGCTCGCAGACCTTTAGAGCGAAATTTAAGGCTTCCTTTAGGTTTTGGGCCTCGCTAACCTGGACGCTCGCCGGCTTGGCCTTGGCCATGAATAGATCCACGGCCGCCGCGTTGATGGTCGACATGAAAATCCTCCAAAAAGCCGACGGGTTTAGGCCGCCTGGTCGGGTAGGCTATCGGCGTACAGCTCCACCACGTGTTTTACGGCGATTTGATCGTTATTTTGGGACAATAGATCCATCAATTGGGTGAGACAGGCCGGGCAGCCAGTGGTCACCACGTCCGGCTTGACGGAGACGACGTTGTCGCGCTTTCTTTGGCCAATGTCCCGGGAAATGTCATAATGCATAATGTTAAATGTGCCCCCGTAGCCGCAGCAACGGTCGGCCTCGGGCATCTCCACCAGGTTATAGCCAGAAAGACTTTTGAGGATGGCCCGGGGCTCGGCGGCCACCCCGAGAGATTTTTTTAGATGGCAAGAGTCGTGATAGGTGACCCTTTTAGCGTCTGGTTTAGGGACGACCGGCTTAAACTCCGCCTTAAGGACCGAGACCAAAAACTGGGTGACGTCCATGGCTTTAGGCGAGATGGCCGCCACGGCCTTTTTCTCGTCGTCCAAATACCGGTCCATGAAGCGGGGCCAGTTGTCCTTAACGTTGGCCGCGCAGGTGGCGCAGGGGGTCACTAAGTAGTCAAAGGAGCCCTTGGTCAATTCAGCCAAGTTATGGGCGGTCAGCTTTAAAAACCCCTTGGCGTCGCCCGAGGCCAAGGCCGGAATCCCGCAGCAGACGAGGCCCGCCGGGAAAAAAACACCGACCCCAAAATGCCTTAAAATTTTTAAAGTGGCCTCGGTCAGGCTCGGAAAGAGTTTGTCCGGGACGCAGCCTGGGAAAAGGGCCACCCTTAAGCCCGAGGAACTGGCCGGAATGTCCAGCGTCCCGCGTTGGCTGGAAAAACTTCGACCCGGAAAGCTGGGCACGTGGCGTTCGCCTAAAAAAGGCTTTAAAAGGGGGACCCGAAAAGCGCCCACGGTTTTGTTGGCCAATTTTATAAAGGGTTTTTGGAAAACGCCAGCCAGAAAGGTCGCGAAGTTAAACAAGCGGGGCCTAGTCAGAAGCTGGCGGAAAATAAGGCGCTTAATGGGGCTTAAGCCAAGGTAGCCGGCCACGAAAGAGCGAGCTTTAATGAAAATCTCCATTATTCTGACCCCAGAGGGGCAGTTCAGCTCGCAGGATCCGCACAGCAAGCAACGATTTAACCGGTCGTTTACGCTTTTTGGGTCTTTGACGACCTCGTGGGCCAGATTCTCCAAAAGAGCGATCTTCCCGCGGGTCACGTCGGCTTCCCGAAAGGTCGCGCCGTAGACCGGGCAGACGGCCTGGCAAAGGCCGCAGCGCATGCAGGAGACCAAAAGGTCGTCTAAGCTCATCAAAAGGTCGGCCAGCTCCCGGAGCGTGGCGGGGCGGGGGGGAGAGTTCTCGGTCATGGCGCTCCCCCTTACGCGATCTTTTTGCTGGC
>JAITIH010000332.1 GCA_031279525.1 Deltaproteobacteria bacterium
TTAAATTATATTTCGATCCAATTAGGTCGCCCCTTTTAAGGACCCAACTTTTGGCCTTAAAATAAGGAGGGCGGAGCCTCCCCTTTTAGGGCGAGCCTATGGGGGGCCGAAAAGCGGCGACTGATTTTGGGTTATTTAGCCGCGGCGACGGCTTTAGCCTACTAGCCTAAGCCCTTTTTGGCCCCCGCGCGAAAGGGCCTTAGGATCTATTAGGCTTAGGGCGGGCGGAAGGACGGGAGGCGGCTATGATCGTGGGCAGTCCCAAAGAAATCAAAGACAACGAAAGGCGGGTCGGCTTGACCCCTAAGGCGGCCCAAGCCTACGCGGCCGCCGGCCATAAGGTTCTCATCGAAAAAGGGGCAGGGCTCGGGGCCGGGTTTAGCGACGAGCGGTATCTGGCGGCCGGGGCCGAGATGTCCCCGGACGGGCCCAGCGTCTGGGCCCAGGCGGAGATGGTGGTTAAGGTCAAAGAGCCTTTAGCCGCCGAGTGGCCCTTAATGCGGCCGGGCCAGATAGTTTTTACGTTTTTCCACCTGGCGGCTAGCCTGGAGCTGACCTTGGCCTGCTTAGACCGCCGGGTCGCGGCCGTGGCCTATGAGACGGTGGCCGCCGGAGGCGAGCTCCCGCTCTTAAAACCCATGAGCGCGGTGGCCGGCCGCATGGCTAGCCTCGTTGGGGCTTACTTTTTAGCCAGCCCATTTGGCGGCTCGGGGGTTTTGCCCACTGGGCTAACGGGGGTCGAGCCGGCCAAGGCTTTGATCTTGGGCGGCGGAACGGTGGGCCAGAACGCGGCCATAGTGGCCGCCGGCTTAGGCTGCCGGGTCGCGGTCTTAGACGTCGACCCGGCTAAGCTCGCCTACCTAAAGACGGCTTTGCCGCCGGGGATCGAGCGTCAAATTAGCGACGGGGCCAATCTGGAGGCGGCCTTAGCCGACTCCGACATAGTCGTGGGGGCGGTCCTGGTCCCGGGGGCCAAGACCCCTAAGGTCGTGAGCCGTGAGCGGCTTAAACTCATGAAGCCCGGGAGCGTGGTCGTGGACGTGGCCATCGACCAGGGCGGCTGCTTTGAGACCTCCAGGATGACCACCCACAGTCAGCCAGTCTACGTCGAGGAGGGCGTGGTCCATTACTGCGTCGGCAACATGCCCGGGGCCTACGCCCAAACCTCGACCCTGGCCCTTAACGAAGTCACCTTGCCCTATGGCCTGGAACTGGCCAATAAAGGCGTAAGGGGCGCCCTCAAAGAAAACCCGGCCCTTAAGGGCGGCTTAAACGCTTACGAGGGCCTCTTGGCCCTAAAGCCGGTGGCCGAGGCCTTAGGCCTAATGGCCAAATACCGAGATAACGTCTTGGAATAAATAGTCTTTCAGGCCATGGCGGCTGAGCCTGGCGAAGAGGCTCCGGTGGGGACCTTAGGCCCTTAGGGGGCTTAGGCGCGGGAGGCCTCGGCCACGAGGCCTTGGCTAGCCGCCTTAGGGAGGGCTAGCGTGAGGCCTTTAAAGGCGGCGGCGACTTTGTGGGGGCTTAGAGGCGGAATATATTTTTTGGCTTAGGGGAGATTTTTTGGGGTCGGGCGTAGGGAATTATTTTAAGGCTAGCCAAAGGAAGAGTCTAGCCTTCAGCGAGCCAGGCGAAAGAAAAAAGTATAAAAATTGGCCTATCGTTGCCATCTCGCCGCCGCGGCTAGGCTTAGGGCCTAAGACCTTTGGATTCCCTAAAAAGATTTTCGCCCCGTGGCCTACGGCCTTGGGTTGGCCTTAGGCGGGCCTTAAGCTGGCCTTAACCTGGCTCGCCTTAGGCCAAAAAGCGTTGGCGGCGGCGGAAGCTTCCATCTGGTTCGGGCGAGGGTTTTTTTAATCGGACAGAGAGGTAATTTTTCTTGGGGGGCTCTAAGGAAAATCCAATCCCTGGCGACCAAGACGATAGTAAAAAAATTATAAAAATAGGCGGGTTATCGTCGCCTCGCTGCGTAGGTTTTGGCCTTAAGCCCCAGTCTTTGGGTTCCCTTAAATCTTTTCGCCCATGGCCTAAGCCTTGGGCTGGCCTTAGGCGAGCCTTAAGTGGGCTTGGCCAAAGGCCAAAAAACGTTAGCGGCGGGAGCTTTCATCTGGTTCGGGTGAGTGGTTTTTTAATCAAGGATAAAGGGAATTTTTTTGGAGCTAGCTCAAGGAAGATCCAATCCCTAGCGGCTAAGACGATAGTAAAAAAATTATAAAAATAGTCAGGTTATCGTCGCCTCGCCGCGGCGAATAGGCTTAGAGCCTAATTCATTTGGGTTCCCTATAAAGATGTTTCGTCCCGTGGCCTATGGCCTGCGGTTGGCCTTAGGCGGGCCTTAAGCTGGCCTTAACCGGGCTCACCTTAGGCCAAAATGCGTTGGCGGCGGCGGATGCTCCATTTGGTTCGGATGAGTGGTTTTTTAATTGAGGATAAAGGGAATTTTTCTGTGGCTGGATCAAGGAAGATTCAATCCCTAGCGACCAAGACGGTAGTAAAAAAATTATAAAAATAGGCCGGTTATCGTCGCAACGCCGCGGCGGTTAAGCTTATGGCCTAAGTCCTTTGAGTTCCCTAAATAGATGTTTCGCCCAGATGCCAAAGGCCTTGGGCTGGCCTTAAGCGGGCTTAGGCTTAGGCCAAAAAACGTTGACGGCGGCGGAAGCTTCCATCTGGTTCGGGCGAGGGGTTTTTAATAGGGGAGTGAGGTGATTTTTCTTAGGCGGGCCCAAGGAAGAGTCGATCCTTGGCGATTAAGACCAGAGTAAAAAATTTAAAAAAATCGCTAAGTTATCGACAATTTGCTTTGAGGGCTGGGCTTAGGCCACAGGCCTTGCAGTTCCCTAAAAAGATCTTTCTTCCCGTGGCCTAAAGCCTTGGGCTCGCTTTAGGCTGGCGAGTTCAAGGCCAATAATGCGTTGGCGGCGGCGGATGGGCTTTTGTGGGGGCTCAGGGAAGAGTGTTATTAGTCGTAGAGATAGGGAATTTTGCTTGGGCGCGCCCAGGGAAGAACCAATCCTTGGCGCCCAAGGCGAAAGAAAAAAATTATAAAAATCGGTAAATTATCTATTATTGGCTTTGGAGGCTGGGCTTAGGCGAGTGGCTTTTGGTTCCCCCTAAAAAGATTTTTAGCCCAAGGGGGGCCTTCACCGCCGCCGCGTCGCGTTCGGCGTCGACCAAACTCATGAATCGCCCGACCAGCCCCGCGGACCTGGACGGGAGCTCGCGGTCTTCCGGCGGGGGCGCGTCGCGATTGACTGGAGGTCTCAGCTCCTTAATAACGACGGCGATGGCTTCCCAGAGAGCTGGCCAAAGCGTATTGACCGTCCTTTTGACGCCGCCTTATGGAGGACTTAGGCGAAGGGACGGGCGGCGGCGGGACTTGGGGCTACCCTGGTCCATCGCGTTAGTTATCCCGACTTCGTCGGAGGTGGGAGCCACTCTTCTCATTCCCCGACGGCGTTTAAACGCTCGATCTCGTCCTCCTAAGGCTGGGACCGCCGCGTAGTCGGCTCCAGATAGTCGCGCGGCGCTCGCGCGATCGGCGCTAGTTCCTGAAAAATAGCCGCAAAGTCCTTCGGGATCTCTAAGGTAACGCCCGACCACAGATCCAGCCAAAGGCGTTTATTCCTGATTTCGTTCAATTTTGTATGGAGAAACTCTTGTTCATTGTCGATTTTGTCCCAGAAATTCGAAGCCTTATACGTTTGCGTTATAGGCAAATTGATTAGAATCGCCGTAACCATTAATATTGCGGGCCGCCAAATCGACCTCGAGGCGGCCGTCGCCTGGCCCCTTGGTTCGGGGGAGGCGACCTAAATTATACGTTTTTTAATTGGCAAAAAAATTTTTTATAAAGATTTAATGAATTTAGAAAACAATACGCATTAAATATTATAATTATTATAAATTATAGCTAGCATTTTAGTAAAAAAATAGTTGAAAAACAATACTAAAGCTGATTAATAATATTAAAAATAATTAGTCATGAAAACAAAAGAATTTTTAAGGCTCGAGATGTTACATTGTAAGAAATTTTCTAACTCTAGCTAGGGCCGCTGGGCTTAGCTTGGCCCTAAGCCGGGTCGCGGCGGCCCAAATGCCTAAAGGTTGGCTAGCTTTTCTTTTTGTGGGGGATCGCCTAAGATATGGCTGGATATAAGGGGCATTTCCTTTTGGGGGCCTTTTAGGCCAGGCGCGAGAAAGCAAGGGAGGAAAGGCCGCAATTGATAAGAGACGCTAAATTTAAACATACACGCGGCTTAGATTGACGAATCTGGCTGATTTTCATAAGCGCCCGTTGATTTTTGGCGATTGCGGGCGAAGAGGGGCTTGATCTTTGAACGCTTTGACTTTGGTCTTCGCGTCCTTGTGCGTTTTTGCCTTGGGCTACAGATTTTACGGTTTATGGGTCGCTAAGGCCGTCTTGCGGCTGGACCCCAATAGAACGACGCCCGCCTGCAGCGTTAACGACGACCACGACTACGTCCCGACCCAGAAAATGGTTCTTTTTGGGTTTCACTTTTCCAGCATTTCGGCCGCTGGTCCCCTCATCGGCCCTATCCTCGCGGCTCAGTTCGGCTACTTGCCTGGGGCTTTATGGATCCTGGCCGGCAGCGTTCTGGGCGGGGCGGTGCACGACATGGTCGTGCTCTTCTGCTCGGTCCGGCACCAAGGCCG
>JAITIH010000337.1 GCA_031279525.1 Deltaproteobacteria bacterium
CGGCCTTGGCTGGCTCGGCCTCCGGTTCGGCCGCCTCAGGGTAGACGACGGTTAGGCCCGCCAAAAAAGCCGTCAATTTATCGCGGATCAAACCGACCAAAATGGGGTCAAAATCCAGACCGCTTTCAAAGACGGCCGTAAAGTCCTCCATGGCCTCCTTAAAGGTCGGCTCCAGGTCGGTTAGGGAATTGTCCTTAATGAGGGCCCCGACCAATTTGAGATCGGCGTCGAAGGCTTTAGGGTCGAAGGCTTCGGAGTAGATGTCGTCTAGGGCGGCCAAAAGGGGCTCGGAAAAGTCCACGCTCCCGAAGGCCACGGACTGGGGCCTCACGTATGGCTTTGCCTTTTTCTTGGCCGGGTCGGCCAAGGGTAGAGCGTTAACCAGGTCGGCCACCGACTGAATGATGTGGTCAGGGTCGCCGCCTTGGTCTAGGGCCTCGCCGATGAGGGCCTTTATTTTGACGCAGGTCCCCTCGAAGTCGGGTTGGCCCGAGGGGCCGCCGCCGCCCCCTTGGCCCATCCACTCCACCAGCTCCTTTTGGAAGGCCTCCTCCTCGGGCAAAAGGATCGGCCTCGCGTCGCCGTCCGAGAGGCGGTCGAACATGGCCTTTAAGTGGTTGCCGGCCAAAAATAGGTACTCAATGGCCTTGGGGTCGGCCTGCCTGGTCCCGTGGCGGATGTCGTCCAAAAGGTTCTCTAGCTTGTGGGCGAAGTCCTTAATGTGGTTAAGCCCAAAAAAGGCGCTCGAGCCCTTTAAGGTGTGGGCGGCCCGAAAAACCGGGTTAATGGTGTCCAGGTTCTGAGGGTCGGCCTCAAAGGCGGACATGGAGGAGGTGTAGTCCTCCAGGAGTTCCTTTGATTCCGTGATGAAGTCCTGAAGTAGGTTGGCGTCAAGCTCCATGTCCGACATAGGCGTGCTCTTTTTTCGCGGGTTAAACGGCCGGCCAGGCGGAAATCGCGTGCAGGCGCTCGGCCAAGTCGCGGACCTCGGTTAAGGCTTCGCCCAGCTCGGCCAAGTCCAGGGGAAAGCCTTGGTCTTGGCCCTTTATGAGGTCGGCCAGGTCTGGCCATTTGTGGACCAGCTGGCTAAGGATTTCGTGGGCGTCGTCGATCCTGGCTATAAGCCGGTTAAAGGTTTCCTCGGGCGGCACGTCCAGGCTCACCTCGACCTCGTCGCTGGAGGTCAAAAGGGCCAGGGCCTCCATGGCCACCTTGGTCAGGCGATCGTTGTAGTAGGCGATGTTGCGCTCTTGCCTTTTTGCGCTGACGTACGAGTCAATCCGGTTCAAAAGCTCCTGGCGCTCGAAGGGCTTTTCCATGTAGTCCACCGCCCCCAGGTTCTTGGCTTGGCTCTTGTCGGCCTGGTGGACCTGGCCGGTCAGGAAGATGACCGGAATGGAGGCCGTGGTCGGGCTGGCCTTTAAGTACTTCATGACCTCAAAGCCGTTTAAGCCCGGCATCATGATGTCCAAGATAATGAGTTGGGGCTTGGTGGCCCGGGCTAGCTCCAGGCCCTCTTCCCCCCGTAAGGCGGACACGCATTTGTAGCCGCCCTTGCGCAGGATGGCCTCCAACAACTGGTGGGTCATCTTATCGTCGTCGATCACTAAAACTTTGGGTTGGACTCGTTCCTGTTGGGCGCCGGGCATGGGTCTCTCCCACTCGAAAGATGGCGCGGCGTAAAGATGGCCAAAATAGGCCCGGCCCTCAAGGAAAGGGGGGCCGGCGCCGCGCCTAAAAGATTAAGCCAACGGGCCAGAAAGGCCCGCCGCGGCCCGGCCCGGCGTCGCCGGGGCGATAGGCCGAGGCGGTCGGAAACCTTTTATAATCCTAGAATATACCCTATTTTAGCGCGAAAAATTTGGTGGGCCCTCTCCCCGGCCCCAAAAAGGACTTTTAGGCTAAAAAAGCTTAACTTTGGCCAAAAAAAAGCCGGGATCCCCTAAAGAGATCCCGGCTTTTTTGGGGGGCTTATGGGGCCCTTTTTAGCCTTGACGGCTTAGCGGCCTAACAGCACGAACTGAGCCCGCCGGTTCTGGGCCCAGGAGGCTTCGTCGTCCCCAAAGACCAAGGGCCGGTCCTTGCCGAAGGACACGGTGGACAGGCGGCCGCTGGAAATGCCCTGGCCCACGACGTAGTTGTAGGCCGCTTTGGCCCGGCGATCGCCTAGGGCCATGTTATAGGCCTCGGTGCCGCGGTCGTCGCAGTGGCCCTGGATCTCGGCCGAGGCCGTGGGGTTCTGATTCAAGTAGGCGACCTTGGCCTGCAGGGTCGAGATCTGATCGGACCTAATATTGTACCGATCAAAGTCGAAATAGACGTGTTGGTTCAAAAACTGGCGCTCGGCCTCCGTAATCCCCGCGGTGGATTCGCCTCCCCCAGATGGCTTTTGAGAGCAGCCAAAGCTCAGCGGGGCCAGAATTAGGGCCAGGACCGCCATCAACAGTAGTTTCCTCATTTTCCAGTTCCTCCATTAAAATTTAAACCTAATTATTTTCGGCCCAGAAAGTCGAGGGGCCATGGTTTTCCCAAAAAGCCCGTCGGCGCCAGCCAGCGCGAATTAAGCCCAATGGCCGTAAAGCTATCTATGAATTTAATTAAGTCCTTAACAAGGTCTTAACACGGCCTTAACGCGGCTAAACGCGAAAACCGTCGCCTTGGCCTTCGTCAAAGCGAAAGCCTAAGCCAAAGCATACTTAAAAAAACGAAAAAAGTCCAAACGTTGGAAATAAAAAACCCTGGAAAGGCGTTGGCCAAACTAGGGATTAGGACTGTAGAACTGGACTAGTATAATGGCCGCTTAATACTCTGTCAACACAATATTTTTCTCTGAACCGCTTTTTTGGTCTATAAAAATAAATAAAAACCGACCGGGCGGGAGCCCGAGTGGTCTATAAAACGAATAGTTAAGGCTCTAGACGCATAAGAAAAAAGATGCGTTTAGCATGTAGTAAAGTATTTATATATATTTAAGCATAAATATATTTATCTGACAACCTAATGCATTAAATTGCTCAATATAAGCATTTAATAGTTAAACATAACGGCCTCTAGAATAGCCAGTCCTTGGCCAAAAAATAATTGGCCAGGCCAACGGAAAAATCTGGAAAACGAAAAAAAAAGAAAATTTGCGAAAAAAAAACGAATTTTTACGGAAAAAAAAGGCCAAGCCAGGGCCAAGCCAGGACCAAACAATGGCTAAACTAGGGCCAC
>JAITIH010000347.1 GCA_031279525.1 Deltaproteobacteria bacterium
GCCCACTGGGCCAGAGCCGCCAAGGCGGCGGTCTCGGTCCTAAGGATCCGGGGACCTAAGGCGACGGGCCAGAAGCCCAGCTCGCTTAGGTCGGCCTTTTCCAGGTCGCTGAACCCTCCCTCAGGCCCAATCAGGATCAAAGGCTCCTCCTCTAAGAGCGGCCATTCCCGGCCTTGGGGGTCCATTAAGAGCTTAGGCCCGGCGAACTCCCGAGCCCGGTCCACAAACCCCGCCCAGCCCAAGACCGGCCCCACGACCATGGGAACCGCCCGGGCGCACTGCTTGCGGGCTTCCTCGGCCAGGCGCAGCCAGCGGGCCGGCTTGGCTTCCCCAGGACTCTGGGACCGGCCGCGGCCCGGGGTCAAGGGCCACAGCTCCCGGGCCCCCAGCTCCACGGCCTTTTCCACGGCCCAGTCGAAGCGGCTGGGCCGGATTAAGGGCAGGGCCAGGGTCGGGCCCCAGGCGCTCTCGGCCGTAAACTCCCCAACGATCTTTAAGGTTAGGACCTCGCGCCGCCGGTCGGCCGCCACGACCACGGCCGGGGCCAGCCCCCAAGGGCTGGCCAAGGTCACTTCGTCACCCTCGCTTAGCCTTAAAACCTTTAAGCCGTGCCGGGACTGGCTGGCGTCCAAGGTGACCTCCGTCTCGTCGTAAGCCGCCCCGGGCGGCCAGGCCAAAAGGCGAGGCCTCACGCCTCGGGCTCCCCGATCAGGGCTCGGTCGGCCCCAGAGCCTTTAGGGCTTAAAAGCAAGGCCGACCACTCGGCCTGACCCAGGTGGCGAAGGACCCCTAGGCCTAAGCCCTTAAAGACGGCCTCAATAGCCGGGACTTGCTCGGCTAAAAGCCCGGAGACGATCAGCTGGCCCTCCGGGGCCAAAAGGGCTTGGATCTCCGGGGCCAGCTCGGTTAAGGCGTTTAAAGTGAGGTTAGCCACGATCAGGTCGTAGCCGGGGTTGAGGCGCGACAAAGGCGCGTCGGAAAAAGCGACCTGGCCCTCCTCCAACCCGTTGGCCTTGCGGTTGCCCTCGGCCACGGCCAGGGTGTCCCGGTCGTTGTCCAAACCCTCGACCTTAGCCGCGGGAAACAAGAGACTCGCGGCTAAGGCCAAGACCCCGCTCCCGGCTCCCAGGTCCAAGACCCTAGCCGGGGCGGCCTGGCCGGCCAGGTCGTGGATCAGGGTCAAGCACAAGAAAGTGGACGGGTGACGACCGCTGCCAAAGGCCGGGCCCGGGTCGATCCTTAAGACCTTGGCTCCGGGGCCGGCCTTAACGGGCTCCTCGCTCCAACTGGGGACGATCCACAATTTTTGGCCAATGGCGAAGGGGGAAAGGCCCTTTTTCCAGGTCTCGCTAAAGTCCTCCCAAGGCTTTATCTCCAAAATGACCGCAAATTCCGTAAGCTGGATGGCCAGGTTCTCGGCGATCAGCGTCAAGGCGGCCGGGATCTCGGCCATCAGTCGAGACTCCTGGCCTAATGGAAACCCGGCCCGGTAAATCAAGCGGCCCTCGGAATCGGGGAGGTCTTCCCAGATTCCGCTGTCCCCGGCCTCGAAAAGAGCGGCCCCGACCGCCTCGCCGGCGACCGGCGGGGCGGCGATAGTCAGGCTAAGCCAGTCTTCCATTTTAAAGCCCCAAAAACTCCGCCGCCGTCTCGCCTAAAACGCGCCTCTGGACCGCAGGGGGCAGGCCAGCGTCGTTAAAGTACTTTTGATAGCGCGCGGTTTTCAGAAGAGGGTAGTCGGTGCCCAAAGAGAAACGGTCGCCGACGATTTCGTAGGCTAAGGCCAAGGCCTTGGGCTCGAAGAGGAAAGGCATGGCCGCGGTGTCGAACAAGGTCATGGTCAAGTATTCCTTGACCTCCTTTCTAAGCGAGGCCAAAAGCGGCAGGCCCCCGCCAAAGTGGGCCAAAATCAGTTTGACCCCCTGGCAACGGCGAACCAACTCGTGGATCTGGCTGATCTCCATGGGGGCTTTGCCAGGGTACATATGGCCAATGGGCTCGTTGACGTGGACCAGCATGGGGGCCCCGTTATCTTTACAAAGCGCGCCAAGGGCCTCTAAGTTCCCTAAAAGGGCTGAGGTGAGGCCTTCGTCGTAAACGCATAGCTCCCCTAGGCCGTAACCGCCGGACTTTAAGAACTTTTCGGCGTGCCGATAGGCCCAAGGGGCCCTAGGGTCGAAGGCGGCCAGGGGGTAAAGGCGGTCGGGGTATTTTTGGCACTCCGCCAAGAGCCAGTCGTTATGGCGGTCGGCGTGCGCTTCCAAGACCCAAGGGAAACCCATGACCAGGGCTTTGTCGACCCCGGCCACGTCCATGTCGGCCAATAGGGCCGCGGTGGAAACCAAAGGGGCTTTGGGATCGCCGTAAAGAATGGACAACCCTTTTTCCCCGTCTAAGTAAGGCGCCCTATCGGCCGCCAGATCCGGGGGGCTTAAATGAACGTGAACGTCGATAATCATGCGCGCTTAACCTGGCTTTAAGTTAAAAAGCTTTCTTCCGAAAGGTTTTTTAGATCGAAAAAAAAGAAAAAATTAGGACATCGTGACTAGAAGGGCGTCGGCTTCCACCGGTTCGCCCTCTTGGACGTGGACCTTCTCCACTTTACCGTCTTGGGGAGCCGTCACCGGGATCTCCATTTTCATCGCTTCCATGACGATTAGCTCATCGTCCTCGGCCACTAAGTCGCCTGGCTTAACCAAAATTTTCCAGACGTTGCCGCTCATGGGAGCTAAAATTTCGGCCATACGCTTCTCCTCCGCCCCTCAAGCCAGGGCCCATAGCCCCGCGACCTTGAGCGTGAGAGTTTAGTAACCTTATATATAGAAAAAAGGGGCTTAGCGCAAAAAAAAGGCCTTTCGGCCGCGGCCGGGCCCTCGCGCCTTAGGAGCCTTTGTAACTGCTTAATTGACTATTTTACCACAAATTGTTTCTCCAATCGTTTATCCTCCCCGCCATGGGCCTCCTCCCCTAAGGGGCCTTTAGGGGGCTATAAGACCCCTAAGGCGGCGTGGCTTTGGGCCCCAAGGGCGAGGCTTTAGGGACGCGGCGAAACCCGCCTAACCAAGGCGGCTAGCCGCCGGTCGGCTCCGCCGAGCTTAGGGTTGACGCTTAAAAGAAAAAGGGGGCGGCAAGGGGCCGCCAGGCCGCGGCCAAAGAGGGCCCAAGGCGGCTAGGCGAGGACTGTGGCCATAAAACGATAAAAAAATCAAGATTGAGTTTTTTGGGCGACTAAAGATAATATAGAAGTTTACGCGCCCCGGATTCCGGCGTAGACGCTTTCCGGCCTTTTTGGCGCGCCGCCTGGCCAACGTCGGCCAAACCCCTCCCTTTTCACTTTAACTCTAAGCGCGCGCTCTAAAGACGCGTTTTTTAACGGCATAATGCGTGACGACATGATTTTTATCGACATAACGGCTGTTACGCCCGCTTTTGGGGGCCAGCCGCGCGGCCAACGGACGTCTTATGGGAACTAGCGGACCGGTCCCGCCCGAGGCGATTCGCCAACGTCGCTTAATAGTTTGCACGGCCGTCAGCGCCAATCTTCTTGGCAACGTCGGCCTCATTGGAGTCAACGTGGCCGCCCCGGCCATTTCCCTCGACTTGGGCATGTCGGCCGTCGAGGTCAACTGGATTTCCCTGGCCACCCTCATGGCCATGGCCATGTTTTCCGCCCCCACCGCCCGCTTGGCCGACATCGCCGGCCGGCGCCTAGTCACCTTCTTGGGCCTGTGGGTGGCCATCGTCGGCTCGGCCCTAGGGGCCGTGGCCTGGTCGTCTTTTAGCCTTCTGGTCAGCCGGGCCATAACCGGCGTGGGGCTCGTGGCTTTCTTCACCACCGTGACCACCATGGCCGCGGCCGCCTATCCCCCGGAGCAAAGAGGCCGGGTCTTAGGGATGACCATCGGCTCGGTTTACGTCGGCCTAAGCCTTGGGCCCGCTTTGGCGGGGTTCTTGGTGGAGCGCCTAGGCTGGCCGGCCCTTTTTTGGTTCACGGCCGTGGGCCTCTTGCCAACGGTCGTCTTCGTCCACCTGATCAAAAAAGACCCGCCCGCGTGCCCGGGCGAAAAAATGGATTACTGGGGCTCTTTGCTCTGGGCCGTGGCCGTGGCCCTCATTTTTTCCGGCCTGGCCAGCTTAGGGCTTGACCTTTCCATCCTGGCCGTCGCGGCCGGGCTTTTTTTGCTAGGCCTTTTCATAAACCGGTCCTTAGGAATGGCCAGCCCCCTCATAGACTTGGCCTTGTTTCGGGACAGCCGCCGGTTCGCCTTTTCCAGCGTCGCCGCCTACATAAGCTACCTTTCCTCTTTTTCCGTCTCTTACCTCGTGAGCCTGTACCTCCAGTTCTCCAAAGGCCTCTCGCCCTCCGAGGCGGGGCTGCTGCTGATCGCCCAGCCGGTGTTCCAGGCCGTCATCACCCCCTTCGCCGGGCGCCTGTCCGACCGCTTCGACCCCGGCCGCCTAGCCTCTTTAGGGCTGTTAACCATCTTCGCGGCCTCTTTGTTTTTAGCCAACGTCTTAAGCCTGGACACCGGCGTCCCGGTCATAGTCGCCGATTTAGCCCTCTTTGGGGTTGGCTTCGCCCTCTTCTCGGCCCCCAATTCCAACGCCATCATGGGGGCGGCCCCGCCAAAGCGGCTAGGCCAAGCCTCGGTGGTCATCACCGTGACCCGCCTGTGGGGCCAGATTTCTTGCCTGGCCGTCACCACTTTAGTTTTCGCCATAATCATTGGGCCGGAGAAAATCCAGCCTCATCTTTACCCAAAATTCGTGACGGCCGCCCGCGTCTGTTTTTGGCTCTTCGCGCCTTTGGCCCTTTTGGGCGTCGCCGCCTCCCAGGCCCGGGGCGGGAAAGGCGTTTAAGGCCATGACTAAAATCCTCTTCTTGGGCGACGTCTTCGCCCGGGTCGGCCGCCATTTGGTCCGGGACCTCTTGCCGGCCCTAATCAAAGGGCTCGGGGTGGACCTGGCCCTGGCCAACGGGGAGAACGCCGCCGGCGGGCGGGGCCTGACCGGGCCCATCGCCCAAGAGCTTTTCGGCTATGGCCTGGCCGCCTTAAGCGGCGGGAACCACACCTTCGGCCAAAAAGAGGCCAACTCGTTCTTGGATCAAGACCCTCGCCTAATCCGGCCGGCCAACTTTCCAGACCCTTGCCCCGGGCGAGGCTGGGCCTTGCTTGAGGCCAACGGGATCAAGGTCGGCTTCGCCAACCTCATGGGCCGGATCTTCATGGCCCCGCCCCTGGACTGCCCCTTTCGGGCCGCGGACCGGCTGATCTTGGAAATGGGCGCGGCCGGGGCCCAGATAACCATAATAGACTTCCACGCCGAGGCCACCAGCGAGAAAAAGGCCTTGGCCCACTACCTGGACGGGCGGTTGGGGGCTTTGCTGGGAACGCACACCCACGTCCAGACGGCCGACGCCCAAATCTTGCCCTTAGGCCTTGCCTACGTCACCGACGTGGGCATGACCGGGCCCCACGACTCGGTCATCGGCATGGGGGTCCCGGAAATCGTGGAGCATTTCCTAACCGGCCGGCCAACCCGCTTCGCCCCAGCCGAGGCCGGCGGCCGTCTGGAAGGGGTTCTTTTGGAGTTCGACGAGGCCCATCGGGCCGTAAGCGTTAACGCCATAGCGAGGCCTTAAAATGTCAATTTCCCCGCCCGCCCCAGAGCTGGCTAGCCAGCCCGAGGCCGCGAGCCAGGCCGCCTTAAGGGACCGGGCCGAAGCCGGCGACCCGGCCTCTCGATTGGAGCTAGGCTTAGCCCTGGCCATGGGCTCGGGCGGCTTTCCGAAGGACCTGGGCCAGGCCTTCCACTGGTTGGCCTTAGCCGCCCAGGATGGCCTCCCCGAGGCCCAGTACAACCTAGGCGTCTGCTACGCCCAAGGGCTAGGGACGGAAAAAAATAGCCAC
>JAITIH010000035.1 GCA_031279525.1 Deltaproteobacteria bacterium
TCCAAAATTGGAAGTGGATTTCGTTTGGCATTGGAGTAGTGGTCGGGGCGGTGGGAGCCTCTCTAGTTTCAAGTCGGCCTACCTTCATTCGCGATGGGGCTTCCACGGTCCTAAGCCATGGCATCCACGCGAAAAGGAAGATCCAGGGATTAGCCGCCGCGGGCCGGGAAAACCTCGAGGACCTGGTGGCCGAGGCCGATCAAAAATTGCAAGAGCGGCAAGCCCAGGCCGACTCGGCCAAAGCTTAAACCATTATGGAAGGCTGGCTGCTGACAAACTTGCGGGGTCGGCTGCGCGTGCGGCTGACCCCTGGCTATCTGGACGCCGATAGCTTCGAGCGCTTGACCGGCCGGATAATGAAGACCGTCACCGTGAAGTATTGCGCCTTCAACCGCCTTTCCGGCGGTCTTCTGGTCATATACGATTACACGGAAAAAGCCCAAAACGACCTTTTGAGCTTGATTAAGGAGTTCCGGCCCAAGCCCCCCCGCCCGGCTCCCTGGGGCGGGGTCCACGTTTTCGAAGCTGGCGAAGAAACACCTTTACCCTCAAACCCGGTGTACGGTTACGTCATCAGGCGTTTTTTATTGCCTTGGCCAGTCAGGACCATTTTTACTTTAATTCACGCCATCCCTTATCTATTAAAAGGCCTTCACATGCTGTTGGCCAAGCATAGCCTCTGCGTCGAGGTCTTGGACGCCTCGGCCTTGTCGGTCTGTCTGTTGCGGCGGGATTTTAACTCCGCCGGGACTTTATTGTTCTTCTTTTCCCTGTCCAACTACCTGGAAGCCTGGACTCGGCGCCGCAGCATCATGGGGCTCTTTAAATCCCTGGCCGGCCCCGAGGAAAAGGTCTGGATAATCGACGACCAAGGCCAGGAAAAGGAGATCCCTGAATCGCAAGTGAAAGAGGGCCATTCCATCCTCGTCCGATCCGGCGGCCTCATCCCGGTCGACGGGGTGGTCATCGACGGATTGGCCATGGTCAATCAGGCCTCCATGACCGGCGAGCCTTTGCCCGTCAGGCGGGAAAAAGGCGGGTCCGTCTTCGCCGGCACCGCCGTGGAAGAAGGCCGCGTCGTCATTAAGGCCACCAAAGTCGGACGCAACTCCAGGATCCGCTCTATTATCGAGTACATCCGCGAGTCGGAAGGCTCCAAGGCCGGGGTTCAGGGCCGGGCCGAGCGTCTGGCCGATAACATCGTGCCTTTCAATTTCATTCTTTTCGCTTTAGTCTTTTTAATCACTAGGGATCCCTACCGGGCGGGCAACGTCCTTTTGGTGGACTACTCCTGCGCCATTCGCCTATCCACCCCCTTGGCCGTCCTCTCGGCCATGCGGGAAGGCAACGAGAGAAAAGTCCTCATAAAAGGCGGCCGTTACCTTGAGGAGCTGGCCGACGCCAAAATCATCTGTTTCGATAAGACCGGGACTTTAACCGAGGCCCGGCCGAGGCTGAAAGAGGTGGTGCCCTACCCGCCCTACACCCGAAACGAGGCCTTCCGCCTAGCGGCCTGCTTAGAAGAGCACTTCCCCCATCCGGTGGGCCGAGCCGTGGTCGCCCAGGCCAAGGCCGAGGGGCTACGCCACGAGGAAGAGCACACTCACGTCGATTACGTCTTGGCTCACGGCATCTCCTCCACCTGGCGCGAAAAGAAGGTGCTCTTGGGCAGTCGCCATTTCCTCCTGGAGGACAGCGGCATTCACTTAACCGAGGACCAGCAGGCCGAGACCGAAAAAATGACCGAGGACGGCTCCAGCGTCATCTACATGGCCGTGGACGGCAAGCTGGCCGCTTTATTGGCCATTGAGGACCGCCTTAGGCCCGGCGTCAAGCCGACCTTGGCGGAACTAAGAAACCTTGGCGTGGAGCGAGCCATCATGCTGACCGGCGACGTGGAGCCTTCCGCCAGGGCCATGGCCAAGAAGATGGGATTCGTCGAGTACAAATCCGAGCTCCTGCCAGACCATAAGGCCGGATACCTTAAACAGCTGGCGGCCACCGGCGAGGGGGTCATCATGGTGGGCGACGGCCTAAACGACTCGGCCGCCCTGTCCCTAGCCAACGTGGGCGTAGCCTTAAGCGACGGCTCGGAACTGGCCAAAGACGTGGCCAACGTCCAGCTCCTAGGCGGCCGGATCCAGGGCCTGGCCGTGGCCCGGCTATTGTCTCAAAGAACCATGAGCCGCATGAGAGAGAACTTCGCCATCATCGTCGGCTTTAACACTTCCCTTCTGGCCTTAGGGCTTTTAGGGATCTTAGGTCCCTCTTTGACCACGGCCTTACACAACGCCATGACCGTTTACGTGGCTTATCGTGGAACTCGGCCCTATCTCCACGCTCACGAGCCAGAGCTCGGCGAGTGACGGAGAGGACCTTTTAGCTTTTGGTGGGAAAATAATGTTAACCAGTTACATTCCAGGCCGCTTGCGCGTCAGGTTAAGTAAACCACCGGAAATTCCGCCCGATGGCATTGACGTCTCCGCTTGGCCCGGGGTCAAAAAATTGACCCCCAACTACCATTCCGGCAGTTTCCTTTTGGAGTACGACCCGGACAAGCTGTCCTTAGAGACCATCGCCGACGTGGTGGAACAATTCGACGCCCAGGCGGCCGAAGACCTTAAACGCATAGCCAATGGCGGCCATCGCTATCGCTCAGCCGAGACCCATAGCCACCATCGTTCCCAAAACCAGACCACTAGCGATTTCATCAGCCTTGGAATTTCCTTGATTTCCAGCGTGGTGACCGCCTTTTGGGGGCCCAAGAGATGGCACGTCCAATGCGGCCTGTTTTTGGCGGGTTTGTCCGTGGCCCATGCCTGGCATTACCGCCACCGCGTTAAGCCAATTTCCAAGTGGACCATTCATGACATCCTGGGCCTGCCGGCCCCGCGGCCGATTTACGTCGACCCGCCCGAAGAGCCGGACGAGGCCGCGCCGCTAACCGAATCGGCCGCGTAAATTTCTATCAACCTAATCTTCCCGCCCGGCTTTTGGCCCGCCAAAAGCCGGGTTTTTAATTTTGGGCTTTAAGGCGTTTGGCTTTTGGCCTATGAATTTAGTACTGCAACGCTAGGGTTTAAAAAAATTTTTCCTCGTCCGGCGTCATGAAAATTTTTTGGGCTGTCAACCTAAGGTCGGACGTCGAAGCGTCGCGTCGTTTGTTACCCGATTTGAGTGAACCACGAACGCCGAGGCCATACTTTTCAGTTTGGGTAAGCGTTCACGGATTTTAAGGCGAAACTAGGGATGAAGGCGGGTCAGGTTGGTTTAACTTTGATTGTTCCCAAGCCAAAAGATTTTTGGGACGCGCTTGGCCCCTTTTCTAAGGCGGAGCCTTTTTATTTTTGGGGATTGTCCCGATTATCTTTTAGGTTTTTTAGGGTTTTTCCTTAGTCTAAGTCTAAGGCCAGATCGACGAGAGAGTCCAAAAGGGCGGTAAACGAGAGGCCATCGGCCAAGGCGGCCTTCGGCAAAAGGCTGTTTTCGGTGAGGCCAGGCAAGGTGTTGGTCTCCAGAAGGTAAAAAGTCCCTTCGGAGTAGATGAAGTCGGTTCGCGACAAGCCCCGGCAGCCTAGGGTCTGGTGAGCGAGCAGGCCTAGCCGCTTGACCTCCTGAGTCTCCGCCGGGGTCAGCGGGGCGGGACAAATTTCCTGGGCTTGGCCAGGGGCGTACTTGGCCACGTAATCGAAAAACTCGTGGCCTTGGGCCGGGATAATCTCGATTGGCGGCAAGGGCCTTGGGCGATCGTTGCCCAAAACGGCCACGGTCAGCTCCCGGCCCTTTAGGTATTTTTCGGCCAGAGCGAGCTCGCAGATTAAAAAGGCGGCCGTCAAAGCCGTCGGGGCCTCGCTCGCGGTCGGGCAAATGGTCAGCCCCACCGAGGAACCTTGGTCTAGGGGTTTAACGACCACCGGATAGCCAACGCTTTTTTCGATGGCCGCGAGGTTTTCCTCAAGCGTCGATTGGCGGGACAAAACGCAGTCCGGGGCGACGGGCAGGCCGTTGAGGCGGTAGACTTCTTTGGCGGCTTTTTTGTCCAGGCAGGTGGCCGAGGCTAGAACCCCGCTACCAACGTAAGGAAGGCTTAGGAGGCTTAAAAAACCCTGGATGGACCCATTCTCGCCGGCCGCCCCGTGGAGGACCGGGAAAACCACGTCGAGGTTGGGGGCCTCATCCACGAGCCGGGCCAGATCCACGGCCGGGTCGAAGACCGTGGTCTGATAACGCTCCGGGTCCAGGCCGGCTAAGACGTTTTTCCCCGAATCTAAGGAAACTTGCCTTTCGGTGGAATCGCCGCCCATGAGAAGGCCCAACCGAATCTTAGCCATGGTCGCCGCCAACCCCCGAAAAAAAACCGTTAACCCCAACGACAGCGGCTAACGGGCCATAAACTTTCGCCCCAAATGGGCCTCGCGGAGGCTCCGTCGGGCTCAGCCCCCTCGAAATTGGGCTGGCCGCCAGGCCAGCCGCCTTTAGTCCTTAGGCCTGGGTCTGGCCTTTATGAAGGCGCTGAGCCAGGCGCGAGACGCGCCGGGCCGCGTTCCGGCGATGGAGCGTGCCTTTGGAAGCCGCCTTCTGAAGAGTGGACATGGCCTTTCTAAGGGCCTGGGCCGACTCTTCGGGGGGCCCGCCAACCGTGGCCAAAGCTTTTTTAATGGCGTTTTTCACCTTGGTTTTGTTGATGGAATTGCGAGCCTGACGGGTTACGCTCTGCCGAGCCCTTTTCAGGGCTGATTTATGGTTGGCCAAAGGGTGCTCCTTTCGCTAATAGGGCGGGCCGCGCGCTGGGGAAATGACCTTCGTCCAGCCGCAAAAAAAGAATTTGTTATTTTACTAGCCATTGGCCTAAGGCGTCAAGGCCTTTTTAGGGCTTTCAGCAATTCTAATTATGGGCTGAAAATTTTTTGGTGACCGGCAATCCGGAGAGCTAGAATTTTTCTTAAAACTCCGTGGCGTAAAATTAGGTCAGAAAAACGGAGCACTACACGAGGGCACGAAAATTTATTGTAGTTTGTGATGGAGGTCAAGTATTATTTATATAAATAATATTGTCAATAAAGATAATAATATTATTTGATATATTAAATAATATATCACTAAATAAACTGTTAATATGCTAAAAATTTAATGTATTATGACGTATCGCTGTATTCACATCTATATAGTGATATATGCATAAATAACAATATATTATTGAAAGAATCAAATGTTATAAATTTAGTTAAAGTTCTTATATCATTAATAAATGTATTTTTTGAACTATATTTTTCCCTTATTTTAATATATAAATTATATAAAGATGATGAAACAGTATTTATTAAAAATGCTAAAAGCATTAAAGTAACTAATACATAAGATAAAGTAGTTTTTCCATGCCCAAAATTATGAGAAAAATTGTAACCCCTATTTTTTAACGTA